>NZ_JBEOZT010000017.1:0-232943 GCF_040298265.1 Nonomuraea sp. NPDC001636 | reverse complement strand
CCACGCCAGCACGGGTGCTTCGCCTTGGGCCAGGACGACCAGGCGGGGGGCGGCGCTGTCGTCCACGCGGGACAGGCGGGCCTTGGCGGTGGCGGCGGCCTTGGCCGCCGAGATGGCGGCCTTGGTGGCGACCTCACGCGTGGTGGGGCCGGCGGCCGAGACGGTGTCGCGGACGTTGCCGGCGGCGTCGGTGACCACGACGGCGTCGCCGCCGATCACGGGCAGGCCCTTGTAGGTGCGCTCGTAGGCGACGTAGAACATGTCGCCGGCGCCTGGGGTGACTCTGAGGCGGCTGTAGGCCTCGTCGGGGCCTCTGCTGAGGTTGTCGAGCTGGCTGGAGACCGCCCGGTCGGCGACCGCCGCGGCCAGCGAGGCGGGGTCTGCCGCCGCTCGGCTGCTGCTGGAGCCTTGGTGGGCGGGGGTGGCTCCGGGCGGGGCGGCACTCGCGGGTGACGCCTGGAGCGTCAGGGTCGCGGCCGTGGCCAGGCCGGCGACCGCCGCGAGTAAGGCTTTGCGTTTCACGCTGTGGTGCTCCTTTCGGCGGGCTCCCTCCGGCCGTTGCCGTCTTGTGGGCGCGCGCGGGCCGCCGCGCGGTCAGGGGTGTCCTGGGTCGCGGGCGTGAGGGGATGTGGGGGGTGATAAAGGGTGACGGATACAGCAAGCGGACCGTTTCGCCTTGTTGCCGCCAGACGCTAAGCGTTGGCCGACTGCTCGAAAATACGTATGTTCATCGGTAGGCATACCGACATTTCTGTTACCGCTGGTCACACCCATCCACGTGCGGATAACAGCCGCGATGCTGGACAATCGAGCACGTGCAGTTCGGCATCCTGGGCCCGTTGGAGGTGCGATCGGCCGGCGGCGACCCGATCGCCGTGGGCGGTCCCCGGCCGCGTGCCCTGCTCGTCCTGCTGCTGCTGGAGGCGGGCCGGACGGTCGGCGTCGACCGGCTCATCGACGCCCAGTACGGCGAGAGCCCGCCGGCCGGCGCGGCCAACGCCGTACAGGCGCAGATCTCCCGGCTGCGGCGCAACCTGCCCGCCGACCTGATCGAGTTCCACGGCGCCGGCTACCGGCTGGCCGTCCCGCCCGAGGACGTCGACGCCCACCGCTTCGAGCGGCTGGCCCGCGACGGCCGGCGGCTGCTCGCGGCGGGCCGGCACGCGGCGGCGGCGGCCGTCCTCAGGGAGTGCCTGGACCTGTGGCGCGGCCCGGCGCTCGCGGACGTGCGCGAGGCCGCCTACGCGCCCGGACAGGCCGACCGGCTGGAGGAGCTGCGCCTCGCGGCCCTGGAGGACCTGTACGAGGCCGACCTGCACCTGCCCGAGGCCGAGCCCGCGGCGGGGCTGCGCGAGCTGGTCGCCGCCCACCCGCTGCGGGAACGCCCGCGCGCCCTGCTGATGCGCGCCCTGCACGCGGCCGGACGGCAGGCCGAGGCACTGGCCGTCTACGACGAGGCGCGGCGGCTGCTCGCCGACGAGCTGGGCGCCGACCCCTCACCCGAGCTGGCGGCGCTGCACCTGGCGATCCTGCGCGGCGAGCAGCGGCGCGCGCACGCCACGCGGTCGGCGCCGCCGCCGCAGCTCACCTCGTTCGTCGGCCGCGAGGAGGAGCTGGCCCGCCTGGCCGCGCTGCGCGGGGCGCGCCTGGTCACGATCACCGGCCCCGGCGGCACCGGCAAGACCCGCCTGGCCGTCGAGGCCGCCACCCGCGACCGGGAGCGGCAGGCGTGCTTCGCCGACCTGTCGCCCGCGGCCGGGGAGGGGCAGGTGCCGCTGCTGGTGCTGAACGCGCTCGGGTTGCGCGAGTCGGCGCTCAGCCCGGCCGTCCCCGGCCCGGCCGACCCCGCCGAGCGCCTGGTCGCCGCCCTCGCCGAGCAGGACCTGCTGCTCATCCTGGACAACTGCGAGCACATCGTCGCCGAGGCCGCCACGCTGGCCCGCCGCCTCCTGGCCGGCTGTCCCGGCGTGCGCGTCCTGGCCACCAGCAGGGAGCCGCTGGGCATCACCGGCGAGCACCTGGTGCCGCTGCCGCCGCTGGGCACCCCGCCCCCGGGCACTCCCGCCGGTGACGCGCTCGCCTACCCGGCGGTCAGGCTGTTCGCCGACCGGGCCGCCGCCGTACGACCCGGGCTGGAGCTGGACCTCGACGCGACGCTGAGCATCTGCGCGGCGCTGGACGGCCTGCCGCTGGCCATCGAGCTGGCCGCGGCCCGGGTGCGCACGTTCCCCGTGGCGGAGATCGCCGCGCGGCTGGCCGAGCACGGCCGGTTCCGGCTGCTCTCGCGCGGCGACCGCACGGCCGCCGCCCGGCACCGGACGCTGCACGCGGTGGTGGAGTGGAGCTGGGACCTGCTGGACGCCGAGGAGCAGGTGTTGGCCAGGCGGTTCTCGGTGTTCTCCGGCGGGGCCCGGCTGGAGGCGGTCGAGCGGGTGTGCGGCGAGGACAGCGCCGTGCTGCTGGCCGATCTGGTGGACAAGTCGCTGGTGGAGACCGCGGGCGACCGCTACCGCATGCTCGACACCGTCCGGCTGTTCTGCGCCGAGCGGCTGGCCGAGGCGGGCGAGGAGGAGCGGATGCGCGCCGCGCACGCCGCCTGGCACCTGGAGCACGCCCAGCGCGCCGAACCCCACCTCTACCGTGCCGAGCAGCTCGAATGGCTGGCCCTCCTGGGGGCCGACGACGCCGATCTCCAGGCCGCGCTGCGCTGGAGCGTCGAGCACGACCAGCCGGCCGCGCTGCGGCTGATCGCCGCCCTGGCCATGTACTGGTATCTGAGCGGGCGGCGCGGCCAGGCCGTCCAGCCCGCCCGGCGGCTGCTCGACGTGCTCGGCACCGAGCCGCCGGCGGGGCTGACCGACGAGTACGTGCTCGCCGTCCTGCACGCCGCCCCCGGCACCGGGTCGCCGCACTGGAGGCGGGCCGCCGAGCTCACGTCGCGGCCGGACCAGCCGGTACGGCACCCGTTCGCCGCCGCGTTGTGGGGCATGACCGCGGGTCCGCCCGAGCGCGACGTGGAACGGCCGCGGCAGCGCGAGCTCGGCGGCGACCCGTGGAGCCGGGCGCTCGGCCGGCTCGGCGAGGCGCTGCTCCTGCTGCTGAACGGCGGCATCGTGGCGGCCGAGCGGGAGCTGGAGATCGTCCTGGCGGAGTTCGGCGCGCTGGGCGAGCGCTGGGGGAAGGCGCAGGGGCTCGACTGGCTGGCGGTCATCGCGGGCTGGCGCGGCGAGTGGGCGCGGGCGACGGAGCTGTGGGCGCAGGCGCTCGACCTGCTCGACGAGCTCGGGGCGCTGGACGAGCTGGTGGACGTGCTGTGCCGGCGAGCCGACGCCCGGCTGCGCGCGGGCGACCTGGCCGCGGCCAGGGCCGACTGCCTGCGCGCCCGTGAACTGGCCCGCGGGCTGGGCCGGCCCGAGCTGACGGCGGCCGTGCACGTGAGGCTGGGCGACCTGGCCAGGATCGAGGGGGATCTCGGCGAGGCCGCCGAACGGCTGCGGGACGCGCTGACCGCCACCGCTCCGGGCTCCCCGCTGGCCGGCAGCACGGATCCGCAGGTGCTCACGGCGCTGGCCCGGCTGGCCCAGGCCAGGGGCGAGGCGGGCGAGGCCGTGGCCCGGCACCGGGAGGCGGTGGCCGTCGCGCTGCGCTCGCCGATCGACAGCGACCTGGCCGACGCCGTCGAGGGCCTGGCCGGAGCCGCCCTGCTCGACGACCCGCCGGAACGCGCGGCGCTGCTCCTCGGCGTGGGGGTGGCGCTGCGCGGGACGGCGGTGACCGGCGACCACGACGTCGCCGCGACGGCCGCCGCCGCCACGGCCGCGCTCGGCCCGGACCGCTTCGCCGCCCTGTACGCCCGCGGCGCCGCGATGACCAGGGACGAGGCCCGGTCCACGATCCTCGCCTGACAGCCCGCCGGGACGGCCCCTGACAGTGCGGGACGGCCGCGCCGGGGACTGTCAGCCGGTCGTCGCCGGGCTGTCAGCGCTCCCGGCGAGGCTTGCCGGCATGAGAGACAACCTGCACAACACCCGCGTACTCATCTCCGGCGCCAGCATCGGCGGCCCCGCGCTGGCCCACTGCCTGGCCCGCCGCGGCTGCAACGTCACCGTCGTGGAGAAGGCGCCGGCCCTGCGCGAGGGCGGCCAGGCGGTGGACTTCAAGGGCGAGACCCACCACACCGTCCTGACCCGCATGGGCATCCTGGACGACGTGCGCGACCTCCAGACCGGCGGCACCGACCAGTACTTCGTGGACGCCGACGGCCGCACGCTCGGGGTCATGCCCGGCGAGTTCACCGGCGGCGACATCGAGATCCGCCGCGGCGACCTGGCCCGCCTGCTGTACGAGCGCACCGCGTCCACCTGCGAGTACGTCTTCGGCGACTCCATCACCTCGCTCACCGAGGCCCCGGGCGGCGTGCACGTCACCTTCGAACGCTCGGCCCCCCGCACGTTCGACCTGGTCGTGGGCGCGGACGGCATCCACTCCAACGTCCGCAGGCTGGCCTTCGGCCCCGAGTCCGAGTGCGTGGACTTCCTCGGCCACTACTACGCGCTGGTGGAGCTGGACAGCGACTTCGGCCCGCACGGCCAGATGTACAACGAGCCCGGCAGGATGGTCGCGGTCGGCGGGCCGAAGGCGCCGGCGTTCTTCGTCTTCGCCTCCGAGCGGCTCGACTACGACCGTTACGACGTCGAGCAGCAGAAGGCGATCCTGGAGCGGGCCTACGCCGGCATGGGCTGGCGCACCCCGCAGGTCCTCGACGCGGTGCGCGGCGCCAAGGACGTCTACCTCGACTCGATCAGCCGGGTGAGCATCGACCGGTACGTCAATGGCCGGGTGGCGCTGCTGGGCGACGCGGCGTACGGCAGCACGCTGGGCGGGTTCGGCAGCGGGCTGGCGCTGGTGGGGGCGTACGTGCTGGCCGAGGAGCTGGCCGCGGCGGGCGGCGACCACCGCGTGGCCTTCGCCGAGTACGAGCGCCAGATGCGCCGCTACTCCAAGGTCACGAGGAGCGGCAACAACGCGGGCACGTTCCTGGCGCCCGGCACCCCCGCCGGGATCCGGATGCGGAACTGGACCTTCAAGTTCGGCTTCCTGCTCGGCCTGATGATGAAGGTGACCGACAAGTTCGCCACCAACATCGCGCTGAAGGACTACTGAACGGGCACCCGGCCCACGCCCGCGTCGAGCCGGAGCCGGGGCGTGCCGTCCAGCCGCGGGAGGTGGTCGTCGTCCGTGAGCCGCCAGTCCTGGACGGGCACCAGGCCGGGCCCGATCAGCTCGAACCCGTCGAACAGCCGCAGCACCTCGGCGTGGCTGCGGAACGCGCCCTGGGCGGGCGAGCCGGCGGTGGCCAGGTGGAGCTGGGCGATGGCCTCGGGAGAGCTCTCGGCCATCGCGTGGGAGAGCACCAGATGGCTGCCGGGCGCCATGGGCTTCCTGAAGGCGGCGACGATGCCGGGCGGGTCCTCGGCGTCCATGACGAAGTGCAGCACGCCGACCATCAGCACGCAGACCGGCTGGTCGAAGTCGATGAGGCCGGTGACGTGCGGGTCGGCGAGTATGTCGGCGGGCCTGCGCAGGTCGCCCTGGATGCCGGCGACGCCGGGCTGGTCGGCGAGCAGCACCTGGGCGTGCAGGCGGACCATCGGGTCGTGGTCCACGTAGACCACCCGGCAGGCCGGGCTCACCTCGCGGACGGTCTCGTGGATGCTGGGCCAGGTCGGGATGCCGGTGCCGAGATCGATGAACTGGCGCACGCCCTGCCGGGCGACGTGGCGCACGGCCTCGATCTGGAAGCGGCGGTTGGCCCTGGCGACGGCTCGGGCGTCGGGCGCGACGGCCAGCAGCCTCTCGGCGACCGCGCGATCGACGGCGACGTTGTCCTTGCCGCCGAGCAGGTAGTCGTACACCCGGGCGGAGCTCGGCACGTTCGGATCCACTCCGGGCGGAACACGTTCTAGCTCAGACATGGTGACCCATTTCCTCGCCTGCCACTGTTCGGTGGCCATACTAATCGGTAACTTACCGGAACGTGTTCTATTTGGCCGCATAGCCGCAGGGGCGGGGGTCGTCGAACTCGGGGTCCAGCTCGATCCGGCTCAGCACCGTCGCGTCGATCGGACGGCGGATCGTGCCGGCCGTGGCGCAGTCGTAGAACACGTACGCGCCGGAGTCCTGGCCGAGCACCAGCCAGCGCTGCCCCTTCGACAGGAGCTTGCCGGAGTCGTCGCGCACCTCGGCCCACTGGTTGGAGAACCCGGTGAGCTGGAGCACGAGGTTGGCCTGGCCGCGGTCGTGCACCGCCTCGGCCCCCTGCGTCATCCAGCCGACGAGCACGAACCCCAGGCCCACCCCGACCAGCGCGCCCGTCAGCACGCGCATCGCGGCCCGTCCGGTGGGCCGCGCCCGCAGCAACCGGTACGGCACCAGCAGGCAGAACAGCCCGACCACCACGACCGTGATCAGCACCGGCGTGCCGGTGACGTCGAGGATGCCGAGCATCCCCCAGTACGCGACGCCCGACAGCGCCGCGCCCACCGCGGCGGCCAGCCACGGCTGTTCCCGCCCCCGGTCGAGGACGCGTCCGGCGGCGCCGCGGGTGATCCGGTCGAGCAGCCACCAGACGCCCACGACCAGGCCGAGCAGCGGCAGCAGGGTCAGGAAGAGCAGCACCAGCGTCGCCACCAGGTGGCCGAAGATGCTCGCCTGGGTGAGCCCGGCCTGCTCAGGGGTGATGCCGAAGGTGTCGTAGACGCTCTCGAAGCCCAGGTAGAGCAGGGCGTACACGGCGACGGCGATCGGCACGACGACCGTGCCGATCTTCTCCATCACCTCCAGCACGCTGCCCCTGGCGGCCGCGGTCCCCGGTGCCGTGGCGACGGGGGGCGCGGCGGGCCCTGGAGGCGCGGGGG
The DNA here is from genome assembly GCF_040298265.1 of Nonomuraea sp. NPDC001636. Classification (NCBI taxonomy): domain Bacteria; kingdom Bacillati; phylum Actinomycetota; class Actinomycetes; order Streptosporangiales; family Streptosporangiaceae; genus Nonomuraea; species Nonomuraea sp. NPDC001636. The sequence goes on along the minus strand of NZ_JBEOZT010000017.1, from coordinate 226,026 downwards.
GCAACGTCTGATTTGTCATGGCACAAGAGGATGCATCAGGCCGGGGGCGGCGTCATCCGCCGGGCCGGGCGAAGCGGCGCAGCAGGGCGTCCGCCTCGGCGAACCCGGCCACCACGTCGGCGGCCGTGCGCCGTTCGCGCACCATCCCGACGGCCTGGCCCGCGTAGATGCAGGCGGTGTCGAAGTCGCCGTCGCGGCGGGCGGCGGCGATCCGCGCCGCGGCCTCCTCGTCGGCCGCCAGCTCCTCCTCGTGACCGGCCCAGCGGTCGAAGAACGTGTTGCGCAGGGCCCGGCCGCCGTACTCGGCCGGCCAGTCGAGGCGCTGTGCCACGTCGAAGACGCGGCCATAGGCGGTGTCGGTCTCGGCCGCGGCCAGCACGCGGGCCGCCGCCGTCTCCGGCAGGGCCGTCTCCGCGCAGCCCATGAACGCCGTGCCGGCCCACGCGCCCTCGGCCCCCGCCGCCAGCACGGCGGCCAGCCCGCGCGCGGTGGCGATGCCGCCCGCCGCCAGCACCGGGACGCGGACGACGTCGAGCACGCTCTGGAGCAGCGGCAGCGTGCCGACGTCGGCCCGGCCGTGGCCGCCCGCCTCGGCCCCGCGCGCCACGACCGCGTCTACGCCGGCCTGCTCGGCGGCGCGGGCCTCGTCGGTGGTGCCCGCCTGCGTGACGACCGTGATGCCGGCCTGCCGCAGCTCCTCCACGTACCGCTGGTACGGCCCGAAGCTCACGGAGACGAGCCGCGGCCGGGCCGCGAGCACGGCCTCGAACTGGGCCGGGTTGCCGGGCAGCGCCCAGGCCATGAGCCCGATCCCGTACGGCCGCCCGCTCCCGGCGGCGACGGCGGCCTCGGCCTCGATCCAGGAGGCGGGGGCGGCGGCGGACACCCCGATCACGCCGAGCGCGCCGGCCGCGGAGACGGCGGCGGCCAGCCGGCCCGCGCCCACTCCGGCCATGGGCGCGCCCACCAGGGGCACCGTCAGCCCGAACCGCTCGGTCAACCACGTCCGCACGCCGGCCTCCTTGCACGTCGCCTGTCGTTGCCAGTCTCGCACCATGCCCTCTGCGCCCTCTGCGAGCATGGCGGGAGGGCGACAACGCAGGATCCGTACGAAAGTAGAGCCGGATGACCGATGCGCCGGAGGCGGCGGCTGTGCATCCTGGTGGGGACGGGTCCGGCGCGCGTGGCCTGTTGTGAACCCGAGAGGAGTCGCCAGGACATGGACAGCGCTGCGAGCCGCCCGACCGTGGTCTTGGACAACGGTGTCGTCGGCCGGATCATGCTGGCCCACCGGTCGAGGAGTGATCTCGTGCTCGTGCTCGGCATGGACGGCACCCTGCTGAGCTGCGACCTCGACGGCATCGCCTGCGTGGTCGGCGGCCGCCCCCTGTGCCGCGACGGCTGAGCCCCCCGCGCCCGGCGGTCAGGACCGGGCGACCAGGGCGGCCAGTTCGCCGACGGCGGCGAAGTCGTTGGTGAGACGGTTCTTGGTGAGGGCGACGGCGGTGCCGGTCGCGGTGTCGGCCCACGCGTAGCTGCCGCCCGCCCCGCCGATGCCGAACGCCGTCGCGCTCTCCTGCGGCGAGCCGCCGGGAAGCCCGATGGTGAAGCCGAGCCCCCACGTCGAGGGCATGCCGAAGACCTCGTCGGGGCCGCTGTAGGCCACCGCGGTCGCCTCGCGCAGCCGCTCCGGCGAGATCAGCCGCACGCCGTCCACCTCGCCGAGCAGGGCGGCGTACATGCGCGCGATCGCCCTGGCCGAGGTCTTGCCGCCGGCCGGGGTGTCGGCGGTCAGGTAGTCGGGCCTGCTGCCGAGGGCGGCGTTGGGCATCAGCTCCATCGGCCCGGCCCTGAACATCGGCAGGTCGGCCGGCATGTCCCCGAACGCCGACGGGTCCATCGGCTCGTCCTCCAGGCGGGCCAGGCGGTGCTGCTCCGCCGGCGGCATGCCGAAGTAGAGCTCGCGGGCCACGCCCAGCGGGCCGGAGACCTCCTCCAGCAGCACCTGCGAGATGCGCTTGCCGGTGGCCCTGCGGACGATCTCGCCGACGAGGAAGCCGAAGGTGTAGGCGTGGTAGCCCATCTTCGTGCCCGGCTCCCACCACAGCTCGGCGTTCTCCAGGGCGGCGACCATCTTGTCCCAGTCGCAGACGTCCTCGGGCGTCGTGTCGAGCGGCACGCCGGGCACGCCGGCCGTGTGGCTCAGCACGTGGCGGACGGTCACGCCGCCCTTGCCGTTCCTGGCGAACTCCGGCCACAGGTCGGCGACCGGGGTGTCGTAGCCGTACAGGCCGCGCTCGGCCAGCATGTGGGCGACCGTGGAGGTCGCGCCCTTGCCGATGGAGAAGTTGTAGAACGGGGTGTCGGAGGTGACCGGCCGGCCGGTCTCCGGGTCGGCCACGCCGGCCACCACGTCCACGATCTGCACGCCGTCGCGGTAGACGGCCACCTGCAACCCGCGCTCGGCGCCTGACTCGACCAGCTTGTCGGCGGTCTGCTGCACCTGCTGCTGAAGGTCGCTCATGAGGTCGTCACTCCTGTTCGGTTCGGGAACTGGACGGTACAGTACTCACACGAGTACGGAACTGTCCAGTACTATGCGAACTCATGATCGAAAAGGTGGCGTGACGGTGACCGACGAGGACGGCCGGACGGCCCGCAAGCGCAGGCAGATCCTGGACGCGGCGCGCGCGGTGTTCCTGCGCAACGGCTACGTGGGCGCGAGCATGGACGAGGTCGCCTCGATCGCCGCGGTCTCCAAACAGACCGTCTACAAGCACTTCAGCGACAAGGAACAGCTCTTCACCACGATCATCCTCGACACCACGGCGCAGATCGAGGGCCTGGCCAAGCTGATCACCGAGTCGCTGGAGGGCAACGACGACCTGGAGAAGGGGCTGCGCAAGCTGGCCCACGAGTTCCTGGCCTCGATCATGCAGCCCGACGTGCTGCGGCTGCGACGGCTGATCATCGCCGAGGCCGACCGCTTCCCCGACCTCGGCCGCACCTGGTACGAGCAGGGCTTCGAGCGTTCGCTGGAGAGCATGTCCACGGCCTTCGGCCGCCTGGCCGGGCACGGCCTGCGTCCCATGGACGACCCGCGGCTGGCCGCCGACCACTTCGTCGGCCTGCTGCTGTGGGTCCCGGTGAACAGGGTGATGTTCGCGGGCGGCGGCGACCACCACACCGAGGCCGAGCTCGACCGGCTCGCCGACGCCGCGGTCGAGGTCTTCCTGCGCGCCTACGGGTCCTAACCGGTCAGGAACTGCTTGAGCCCGGCGGCCAGCGAGCCGGCCATCTCCCCGCGGAACTCCCCGTCGGACATCTTGGCGGCGTCGCCCGGGTTGGCCATGTTGCCGCACTCGATGAACACCGCCGGGCGGGTGGACAGGTTGAGCCCGCCCAGGTCGGTGCGGGTCTGCAGGCCCTGCTCGCCGAGGTAGGTGGCGTACGGCATGCCGGTGCCGTCGCGGAAGGCGTTCCGGACGGCCACGCCGAGCCTCCTGGACGGCTGGATGATCGCGTCGTTGTGCCCGGCCACCAGGCCCGGCAGGATCACGTGGAAGCCGTGGCCCGCCGGCGGCGCGCCGTCGGCGTGGATGGACAGGACGGCGTCCGCCCGCGCCCTGTTGCCGATGGCCGCCCGCTCGTTGATGCAGGGGCCGACGCCGGTGTCGTCCGGCCTGGTCAGCACCACCTTGGCGCCCATGTCTTCGAGCAGCGGCTTCAGGCGGTTCGCGACGTCCCAGGTGAAGGCGTGCTCGGTGTAGCCGGCGGCAGTCTGGGTGCCGGTGGTGTTGCAGGGTTTGCGTCCGGTGATGATGTCGACCGGGCGGCTGATCTCCTTGGGATGGGAGGCGTTGCCGCCGTTGTGCCCCGGGTCGAGCACGACGATCTTCCCGGCCAGCGCGTTCCGCGTGCTCTGCGACGGCGCGGCGGAGGTCACGACCACCCCCTGGGTGGTGCGCACGGGGCCGCCGCCGCAGGCCGCCGACAGCGCGGCCAGGGCGGTCAGCAGCACGGGGACGGCTGGGTGAACGCGCATGCGACCGACGCTGAGCCGCACCGGCCCACGGGCTCCGCCACCCGCTTCGACCTGCGGGAACAATGACCTGGATGTGATCTGCACGGGCTCTCCCGACGACGGCCGGCGGGGCTAGTCGCGGTCCCAGTTCAGGCCGGGCACCGGCGGCTCCTCACGCTTGCGGATCAGGTACGGCGGCATGACCAGGGCGTGCAGGTTCGTCGAGAGCAGGGTGCCGATCGACTGCTCGGGCGTCTCGGTCAGCGGCTCGCCGGGGCCGTTGAGCGAGGCGTTGACCAGCACCGGGGAGCCCGTGGCCGCGTGCCACCCGGTCAGCAGGGCGTGCAGGAACGGCGTGGCCTGCTCCTCCACCGTCTGGATCCGCGCCGTGCCGTCCACGTGGGTCACGCCCGGCAGGCTCGCGCGGTGCTCGGGGCGCACGTCCACGACGCACTGCAGGAACGGGGCCGGGCGGTCGACGCCGAAGAGGCGCTCGGCGTGCTCGGCCAGCACCAGCGCGGCCAGCGGGCGGAACCACTCGCGGCCCTTGACCTCGAAGTTGACGTAGTCCTGCATGTCCGGCCTGGCCGGGTCGGCGAGCACGCTGCGGTTGCCGAGCGCGCTCGGGCCCGACTCGCTGCGGCCCTGGTGCAGGCCGACGACCCGGCCGCTCTCCAGCAGCGACACGGTCGCGCCGACGAGGTCCGCCGGCTGCTCGGCCACCAGGCCGTCCGGCAGGCTCCGCACCGCGGCGGTGATTTCGGTCTCGTCCGGGTCGGGGCCGAGGAAGTCGTCGGTCCAGCGGAAGCGGCTCTCGACGCCGAGACATTCGATGAGCCCGTACAGGGCGCAGCCCACGGCGGTGCCGCCGTCGTGCGGGCTCGGCGGGATGAACACCTCGCGGAACGGCGACTCGCGGACGATCCGGCCGTTGGCCGTGGCGTTGAGCGCGGTGCCGCCGGCGTAGACCAGCCGGTCCAGGCCGGTCTGCCCGTGCAGCCAGGCGACCACCTGGGCCAGGGCGTTCTCGAAGACGCGCTGGCCGGCCGCGGCCAGGTCCGCCGCCCGGGAGAAGCGCTCGCCGCCGGGCTCGTAGACGTAGGCGTCCCGCTGGGCGAACGTCTCGATCCACTCCTCGGGGATGAACACCTCGTGGCCGCGTACGTCGAGGTCGGGCAGGCCGTACACGTACGCGTCGCCGAACGGGGCCAGGCCCATGACCTTGGCCTCGTTGCCCTCGCCCTCGGGCCACAGCAGCCTGGTCAGCAGCGTGTAGAAGCAGCCGAGGCCGGTCGGCCGGGCCCAGTCGCCGTCCCAGAGCTGTTTGGCCAGGCACTCGACCGGGCCGCCGCGCTCGCAGCGGTAGAACGAGGCGACCTCCAGCATGTCGTCGCGGGTGCCCTTCGGCAGCCGGACCGGCTCGGTGAAGTCCCTGACCCGGCTGCCCTGCGCGCCGATCACCAGGCCCGCCGCCCGGTCGAACGGCGAGGGCGGGAACGCGCTGTAGAGGTGGCTGAGATGGTGGGATATCAGGACGACCCGGGCGTCCTCCTTGAGGCTCAGCGTCTCGCGCAGCTCCTCCTCGTAGGCGTCCTTGTGCTCGATCTCGGTGTCGGCGGCGTATCCCTCGACCACGAGGTCCACGGGCTCCTTGAGCAGCGGCATCTCGGGCAGGTACAGGTCCGGCAGGTCGCCCAGACGGCCCCAGTGGTGCCTGCGCCGGGTGATGCGCTCCTTCTGCAGGCTGTACATGCCCGACTCGCCCACAGCGACAGCAACAGAACCATCCTGAGTACGATTTATGCCGACAACGATAGGAACATCCGTCATCTCTGGTGCCTCCTGGGCTGTGATCACCGGCACCAGTACCCGGGCCTGGGACAAGACCATCCCTCAACCGCGTAACGGACACGTCAGCCCGCAGCCGCCCGCGAACCGGGCGAACTTGTGCGCCGGGCGCGCAGTCAAACCCTGCATGACGACGAAGCACATCATCGCGGCGGCGACCCTCGCGGCGGGCGTCGCGCTGGCCGGGATCGCCTCCCCCGCGCTCGCCGCCCCCGCCTTCGGCCCCCAGGGGTACGGCGGGGTCACGCTGGGCATGAGCGCCAAGGCCGCCCAGGCCACCGGGAAGATCGTCCACAAGCCCGGCCTCGACTCCCCCAGCTGCTCCGGCTGGGACCTCAAGGCCCAGCGGACCGGCCGCGACGCGGTCGGCCTCTTCATCTCCAAGAAGCAGGGCGTGGCGATCATCTTCGCCCCGAAGGGCGTCAAGACGCCGCAGGGCATCGGCATCGGCTCGACGAACGCCCAGCTCAAGCGCGCGTACGCGAACAAGCTGCGGACGGCCGCGAGCGGCTTCCCGTACGTCGCCGTGCCGGGCAACGCCAAGGCGCACTACTACTTCCTGCTCCGCGGCGGCAAGATCTACGAGATGGGCCTGGCCCTCGACAAGCAGGACTGCGCGAACTGACGATCCGAAACCCCGGCGATCATCGGCTGACGGGCCCGGATCGGGCGGCACCGGCTTCTCCATGAAGCCGGTGTTTTTTATTTCCCGATAAATAGGGTCTAGCCCGGAGATGCGGGTTTTTGGTACAAATTGCCGCTGGCGGCTACACGCTGCTTCCTGAACCGGTCATCCACCAATTCCTATAGTGAGCGGGCCGATTTTTGCTTGCCGATGATTTCTTCTTCGTCTGCTGGGACGCGACGGGCTCGGGCAAGCCTCGGCTGCACGTCCCGGGCGTGGCGCTCGGCCTGGCCGGGGCGCTGCTCGCGGAGCTGGTGCTGGAGCAGCGGATCACCGTCGAGGGGGTCCGGCTGCGGGTGGTCGACCGGCGCCCGGTCCCGGACGAGCTGGCCGGAAAGGTGCTGACCGAAATAGGCAATTCCCCGCAGCACACCGATGTGCGGACCTGGCTGGCCTACCTCGCACAACGCTCGGTCACCGAAGTAACCGGCCGGTTGATGGGTAATGGCCTGCTCGACCGCGAATCCCCGAGGCTGCTCAAGCGTAAACAATTCCGCTATTTCTCCACCGACTTCAACCGGGCCATGTGGCCCTCCGCCCGGCTGCGGCTCGCGCTGGTGAAGTGGCAGCCGCTGACCCCGCACGACATGGCGCTGGCGGCGCTGGCCGAGGCCTGCGACCTGACCGACGTCGTCGTCGAGGACCCGGCCGACCGGCGCGGCGCCCACCAGTACCTGACCACGGTGCTGGCCGCGATGCCCCAGCCGCTCAGCGACCTCGGCCGCCAGGTGAGCGCGGCCGTCGGCGACGCCGTCCTGACCTACCGGACCTGAGCCCCGGACCGCCGGCCTGACCACACCGCACCTGAACCCCCCAGAAAGGAACGCGATGCCCTCCGCGAGATCCGGCGCCGCGCCCGACCCGATCGCCGGCGCCCTGGCCGCCGACCGGCTCGGCGCGCCCTCGGTCGTCTACTTCGTCCTGTCGGCCGCCGCGCCGCTCACCGTCGTCGCCGGTGTGATCACCACTGGCTACGCCGTCACCGGCATCACCGGGCTGCCGATCGCGTTCCTGGTCGTGGGCGTGGTGCTGGCGGTGTTCGCGGTCGGGTACGTGGCCATGGCCCGTCACATGGCCAACGCCGGCGCGTTCTACACCTACATCAGCCGGGGTCTCGGCCGTCCTGCGGGCATCGCGGCGGCCTGGGTGGCGCTGATCGCCTACAACGCCCTCCAGGTCGGCCTGTACGGCGCCTTCGGCGCGGCGGCCACCCCGCTGCTCGAACGCTGGTTCGGCGGCGCGCCGCCCTGGTGGGCCATCTCCCTGGTCGCCTGGGCGCTGGTGGGCGTGCTCGGGCTGATGCGGGTGGACGTCAACGGGCGGCTGCTGGCCGTCCTGCTCACCGCCGAGGTGGCGGTCATCCTGCTGTTCGACCTGGCGGACCTGGTCAACCCGGCGCCGTCGGGGTTCTCGGCCGAGACGTTGTCGCCCGCGGCGCTGTTCGTGCCGGGGGTGGGGGCGCTGCTGGTCATCGCGACGCTCGGGTTCGTCGGGTTCGAGTCGTCGGTGGTGTTCTCGGAGGAGAGCCGGGATCCGCGGCGTACCGTGCCGCTGGCCACGTACGCCTCGGTGGCGATCATCGCGGGGCTGTACGCGCTGTCGTCGTGGGCGATGACGGTCGCCACGGGCCCGGCGGACATCGTGGCCGCCGCGCGCCGCGACCAGGCCGAGACGATCTTCATCATCGCGAACCAGCACCTCGGCGGCGCGGTCGTGGACATCGCCCGGGTGCTCTTCGTCACCAGCGTGTTCGCCGCCATGATCTCCTTCCACAACACCACCGCCCGGTACTTCTTCGCGCTCGGCCGCGAGCGGGTGCTGCCCGCCTTCTTCGGCCGCACCCGGCCGCGCAGCGGCGCGCCCCGGTCGGGCTCGATCGCGCAGACCGTGCTCGGGCTGGTCGTCATCGTGGTCTACGCGGTTCTGGGACTCGACCCGCTGGTGCAGCTCTTCTTCTACGGCGGCTCGTTCGGCGGGTTCGGGGTGCTGCTGCTGGTGTTCGTGACCTCGATCGCGATCGTCGCCTTCTTCGCCCGGCAGCCGAGCGGCGAGAACCTCGCGCGGCGGTTCCTGGCCCCCGTGCCCGCCGCGCTGGCGCTGGCCGTGATGGTCTGGCTGGCGCTGGACAACTTCCCGACGCTGCTCGGGGTGCCCGAGGGCGATCCGCTCGCCTGGATCCTGCCGGTCGTGTACGCGGTGGCCGCCCTGCTCGGCGTGGGCTGGGCGCTGGTCCTGCGCTCGGGACAGCCGAGCGTGTACTCGCTGGTGGGCATGGGCGCCAAGGCCGCCGCCACGCCGGAGGCCGTCCGTTGAGGCGCGCACAGGACGTGGCGGCGCACGACGTCCGCCGGGCGACGGCCGACGACGCCGGCGCGGTCGCCGAGCTGATCGCGACCGCGTTCGCGCGGCTGCCCGCGGTGTCGTACCTGGTGCCCGAGCCGGCCGGGCGGCACGAGATCATGGTGGCCGACTTCCTGATCCTCGTCTCGCACGCCATCGAGCACGGCGAGGTGGACCTGCTCGACGAGGGCCGCGCGGTCGCGGTCTGGCTGACGCACACCGCCGACGCGCCGCTGCCCGAGCCGCCCGACTACGACCGCCGCCTGGCCGCCGCCACCGGCAGGTGGGCCGACCGCTTCCGGGTGCTGGACGAGCTGTTCGAACGGCACCACCCGGAGCCGCCGTACCACCACCTGGCGTTCCTGGCCGTGCACCCGGACCACCAGGGCCGGGGGCTCGGATCGGCCCTGCTGCGCCGCCACCACGCCCTACTGGACGGCGCGCCCGCCTACCTGGAGGCCAGCAGCGCCCGCAGCCGCGACCTGTACGCCAGGCACGGCTACCAGGCCGAGGAGCCGTTCGCGCTGCCCGACGGCGCCCTGTTCTGGCCCATGTGGCGGCCCGGCGTCACCGGGTGACGCAGGGCCCTTCGCAGACGTCGGCGACCACGCCGGTCTTGAGGAACACCGACTTCTGCAGCTGGGCGGCCGGGGTCCTGCGCGGCTTCTCGTGCGGGTCCTCGCCCTGCGCGGGCGGGGTGTTGGTGAGCGGCGGCGCGGGGGCGCCGCTGTCCCACATCACCAGGGCCGAGCCGGGATGGGCGCGGCCGCGGATGCCGGGGATGCCCCAGAACGGCACGGCGTCCGGGCTGCGTCCCGGGGCGAGGGCCGGGGTCAGCAGCCGGGCGCCGACGGTGCGGGCCTCGACCTCGGCGGTGACCGTGGCCACCTGGTGGTCGCCGAAGGCCACGTGCATGAGCACCCGGTGCCGCGGCGTCCCCGGGTAGGGGCGGTCGGTCAGGTGGGCGGCGTAGCCGTCGGCCTCGCCGCGGTCCCACAGCATCTGCATGAGCGCCAGGACGATCTGCTGGTCCAGCTTGTCGGGGTAGGCCCGGTCGAAGGCGGCCTGGAAGGGGGCGGCGTCGGCGCTGCGGTTGAACAGGGTGCTGTAGTTCATGCCGGTCACGCCGAGCACGCCGCGCTCGATGTCCTTCGACAGCGCGACCAGCGCGCCGCCCAGGATGCCGCCCTGGCTGTTGCCGTCGTACACCAGGCCGTGGCGCGGGTCGATCAGCGGGCGGCCGCGGGCGGTGCGGAAGGCGGGGTGGGCGGCGAAGCCGTCGGCAGCGGTCATGGCGCGGCCCAGGAACATGAAGTCGAGGAAGCCCTGCAACGTGCGGTCTGGGACCGTGCCGAACCGGGAGATGTCGGTGAAGACCGAGACGACGTTCGGGATGTCCTCGTCTGCCATGCCGATCCACTTGGTGGCGCAGAAGACGAAGCCGTGCTCCTGCGCCATAGTCTTCACGTTCGACGCGCCCACCTCGGCGTGCCTGCCGAGCAGGCCGTGGCCGTACAGGGCGGGCCGGGCGGGGCGGTCGAAGGCGACGCGGGGGATCTCGCAGCGGAAGGGCGCCACCTGCTCGTTGCCGGGCAGGCGGGCCGGCAGGCCGTCGGGGCCGCGGTTGAGCGCCGACCCGGGCGGGCCGCCCGGCCGGTCGAGGTAGCTCGGCACGCGGAAGGTGCCCTCGACCCGGCGGGCGATCTGGGCGTCCTGCTCGGGGGTGAGGTCGGTGACCGAGGTGACCTCGAAGGCGGGCGCGCGGCCGCGCAGCGTGCGCAGGGCGTCGTCGCGCATGGCCAGCGCGGGACCGGCCAGGCCGCGCGCGCTCGCGACGGTGAAGTCCCAGGCCAGGTAGAGGCCGCGGGTGCCGACGCCGGCGCGGCGCAGCGCGGACAGCGCGGGCTGGAGGCGGCGCTGGCGCTCGTGCAGCTCGTGGTCCGGCGGCAGGGGCGGCCCGGCGACCGCGGCGAAGGCGGGGCTCGGCGGGATCGGGGCGCCGGCGGCGTCGCGGAGGTCGCGCAGGGCGACGGCGTACCGGTGGCCCTCGCTCAGGTTGCGGGCCGGGCGGACGATCAGGGCTTGGCGGTCGGCCGGTGCGTTCGCGTCGAGCTCGGCCCAGTACGGCCACCGCTCCCCCGTCACGGTGTCCAGCAGCACGACGGGCGCGTCCCGGTCCAGCGACCTGCCGATGTCGGTGATGGGCGCGGCGCCCGTCCTGGCCAGGTCGAGCCCCGGCACCCTGGCCAGCAGCATCGAGCCCGGCGAGAAGCCGTCGTTCCTGTTCCACTCGGCGGGCGCGATCGGCACGCCGGCGACCGAGACCGGCATGGACCCGGCCGCGAGGGCCACCCGGCGGCCCGTGTCGGTGCCGCGGTCGGCGACGGTGAACCAGTCGTTCGGGAACGGCAGCAGGCAGGCCGCCGGGTCGATCGGGTCGCAGCCGGACGGTTCGGGGACCGCCGAGGCCGGTGACGCCGGCGGGGCCGCGAGCGTCGCGCAGGCCAGGGCGAGGGCGGTGAGGAGACGGGGGAGCACGCGCACGGGCACCTCGGGAGCTGATCGAGGCCGGGGGTTCGGGCCATGGTGGATCGCGCCGGGGCCGCCGTCAATCGGCTTCACGGAATGCCGCCCAGATTTGTGAGGCGTCACAGATTTGACCGTCCGGATTTACCGCCCTGTCCAGTTCACAGAAGGACGAGCAGGGCTCATCGTCATGTCTGCGAATCCAAACGACCTCGAACGACGCGAGCCACGTGGAGTGATGATGCGCCGTCGTACGTTCATCAGGACCGTCTCCGCGGCGGTCGCGTTCTCCGGGGCGATGTGGCACGACGCCGTCGCCTCCGCGGCGGGCGCGGGCGTGAGCCCGTACGGGCCGCTCGGCGCCCCGGACGCCAACGGCATGGCGCTGCCCGCCGGTTTCACCGGCCGGGTGGTGGCCAGGTCGGGCCGGGTCGTCGGCGGCACGCTGTGGCACCCCGCTCCTGACGGCGGCGCGTGCTTCGCCGACGGCTCCGGCTGGATCTACGTGTCCAACTCCGAGGTGCCGCTCGTGGGCGGGACCTCGGCGATCAGGTTCAGGGCCGACGGCTCGATCGACCGGGCCTACCGGATCCTGAGCGGCACGAACCTCAACTGCGCGGGCGGCGCGACCCCGTGGGGCACCTGGCTGTCCTGCGAGGAGATCTTCCGCGGCAAGGTCTACGAGACCGACCCGTACGGCAACCGCTCCGCCCAGCAGCGCCCCGCGATGGGCAAGTTCAAGCACGAGGCCGCGGCCTGCGACCCCGACCACAAGGTCGTCTACCTGACCGAGGACGAGGGCGACGGCTGCTTCTACCGCTTCACCCCCACCACCTGGGGCGACCTGTCCAGCGGCCGGCTCGACGTGCTCTGCGGCATCGGCGGCGACAGCGTCGAGTGGCGGCCCGTGCCCGACGCGACGCCCGGCGTCTTCGACACCCAGACCAGGCACCAGGTCTCCGCCGCCCGGCACTTCAGCGGCGGCGAGGGCTGCCACTACGCCGCCGGGATCTGCTACTTCACCGCCAAGGGCGACCGCAAGGTCTGGGCCTACGACACCGCCCGGCAGACGGTCACCGCGATCTACGAGGGCGGCGGCACCCTCGACGGCGTCGACAACATCACCGGCCGCCCGTCCGGCGACCTGTACGTGGCCGAGGACGGCGGCAACATGGAGATCAACATCATCACCCCCGACGGCGTGGTCGCCCCCGTCATGCGCCTGGACGGCCAGGCCAAGTCGGAGATCACCGGCCCCACGTTCTCCCCCGACGGCACCCGGCTCTACTTCTCCTCCCAGCGCGGCACCAGCGGCGAGACCGCCGGGACCGGGGGGATCACGTACGAGGTGACCGGGCCCTTCCGCCGCTGACCAGCACGGCTTCACCCCACCGGGGCCGCTGACCGGCCCGGCCTCCGTCACCGGAGCCGCTGACCGGCACGGCCATCGCACCCCCCACCCTCCGCCGAAGGAGTCCTCCATGGTCCGACGGTTGCTCGTCCTGCTCTCCGCGACCGCCCTGGCGCTCGGCGTCGTGCCGCCCGCACACGCCGCCCAGGGCGACGTGTACGTGGCGCTCGGCGACTCCGCCGCGTCGGGTCCCCTGGTGCCCGACCAGGTCGTGCCCGACCTCGGGTGCTGGCGTTCCGACCACAACTACGCCCATCTGACCGCCCAGGCCATCGGCGCCGCCACCTTCAGGGACGTCACCTGCTCCGGCGCCAAGACCCGCGACATGTACAACTCCCAGGGCACCGACCTCGGCAGCGTCGCGCCCCAGCTCGACGCGCTCAGCTCGGACACCACCCTGGTCACGGTGCAGATCGGCGCCAACGACGTCGGCCTGACCGGCTTCATCGAGGACTGCCTCAACCTGCTGCCCCCGCCCATCGGCGACGCCTGCAACGACGACTACGTCGTCGACGGCCAGGACTCCTGGCGGGTCAAGACCGACGCGCTGCGGCCCAAGCTGACCACGCTGGTGACCGACATCCGGGCCCGCGCCCCGCGTGCCCGGATCTTCATGGTCGGCTACGCCACCTACGCGCCGCCGAACGGCTGCTACCCGACCGTCCCGATCATCAAGGCCGACGCCAACTACATCCGCGCCACGCTCCAGTACTTCAACCGGATGCTGGCCGAGCAGGCCGCCGCCGCGGGCGTGTCGTTCGTCGACCTGCAGACGCCGAGCGTGGGCCACGACCCGTGCAAGGCTCCCGGCGTGCGCTGGATCGAGCCGTACGTGCCGGCCTCGCCCGCCGCCCCGTTCCACCCCAACGGTCTCGGGATGCGGAACTTCGCCACCGTGGTGACCGCCGCGGTGTCCGGGGTCTGAACGCGGCGAATCGCGCGACGGGAGCCGTCCCCGCCCGGGGGCGGCTCCCGTTCACTTGCGGTGCCGGCGTCTGGCGGCCAGCGCGGCGCCGATGCGTTGCAGGTGGGCCGGGTCCACGGGGTCGAGGCCGGTCAGGCTGACGGCCCTGCGCAGGCGGTAGTCGACCGTGTTGGGGTGCACGTGCAGCAGCTCGGCCGTACGGCGGCGGTCGAGGCCGGTGTCCAGGTAGACCGTGAGCGTCCTGAGCAGGTCGGGGTTGTCGAGCAGCGGGTCGAGCAGCCCGGCGAGCACGGCGGTGGCCTGGGTCGGCCGGGTGAGCTGGTACTCCAGCAGCACGTCGGCCAGCCGGTAGGCGCCCGGCGGCTGCTCGAAGACCCGTACCACCTCCAGGACCTCCTCGGCCAGCTTGACCGCCTCCGGCACCCCGGGCGGCGCGGCGATCTCGGCCGCCGCCCACACCGGCACGCCGGCCGCCTTGGCCATCGCGGCGGCCGTCTCGCCGACCTCGTACCAGTCGGGGTCCTCGCCGGTGATCGGCACGAACACCAGGCCGCCCGTCGTGTCCAGCACCGACAGCACCGGCTCGGCCGCGCCCCGCTGGAGCGCCGTCCTGATCCGGTGGAGCTTGCGGCGGCCCGCGATCGACCCGCCCGGCTCGTCGCTCTCCTCGTCGGGATGCCGGCCCACGGCGAGCGCCAAGACCAGGTAGCGCGGGGCCAGCCGGACCCCGGCCAGGGCCGCCCGGTCGCCGCCGAGCAGCGCGGACACGGCGGCGTGCAGCGCGTGCTGCTCGTGGCTGAGCATCCCCTCGCGCTCCTCCAGGTACGCGGTGCACACGGCGGCCGTCACCGACTCCGTGTAGAGCAGGATCAGGCGGTTGGCCGCCAGCACGTCCTCGAAGTCGGCGGGCGTGGCCGCGGCGAACAGGTGCTCCCACACCTTGCGCGCGCCCAGGTGGTAGGCGGCCAGCAGGGCCTCCAGCGGCACGCCCTCCTGGGCCCGGCGGGCCGCCGACGAGCGCAGCGGGGCCAGCTCGGCCCTGGTGGGCGGGCGGCGGTCGCGGAACATGCGGGCGATCAGCCGCAGGTTGTGCTCGGTGATGACGGTGATCTCGCCGTCGAGCTCCTCCTTCGGCAGCCGCCGGTAGAGCGGGATCTCCTCGGCGAAGCCGCGGACGAGCTGCCTGGCCAGCTTGGCGGTCTGGCGTTCGAGCAACTCGTGCGCGACGCACCCGGCCAGGGTGAGGGCAGGGACCACGTTCGAAACCCTCCCAGAACATCCGGCGTCAGTGAAGGCCCCGGCGGTGCCGTGAAAGTTTCAGGGTCTTCGGGCCCGATCGGGTGCAGCCGTTGACGGGGCGGCGGTGGGCAAGGAGGATCGGGAGCGCTCCATTGGGAGCGCTCCCAACCCCCCGAAGGACCTCCATGACCCGATGCCGGGCCGCGCTGCTGGCCCTCCTCACCATGGTCGCCCTGTCCCCCGCCGCGTCCGCCCGCGCCGCCGACGAGGGACCCGAGCAGATCGTGAACGGCACCTTCGACGCCGGCACCGCCCCCTGGTGGAGCACCGGCAACACCACCCTGACCGTCGACGGCGGCAGGCTGTGCGCCGACGTCCCCGGCGGCACCGCCAACCCCTGGGACGTCATCATCGGCCAGGACGGCGTCCCGCTGGTCGCCGGCGACACCTACGCCTACCGGTTCTCGGCCTCCGCCACCCCCGCGAAAGTCGGCAAGGCCCTGATCCAGCTCCCCGTGGACCCGTGGACCCAGTACCTGTCGGCCGCCCCGGAGCTGAGCGTCTCGGGCAACGACTACTCCTACACCTTCACCGCCCCGGTCTCGCTGCCGAACGCCCAGGTGGCGTTCCAGCTGGGCGGCAGCGCCGAGCCCTGGAGGTTCTGCATGGACGACGTGTCGCTGAAGGGCGGCGCCGAACCCGAGGTCTACGAGCCGGACACGGGCCCGCGCGTCCGCGTGAACATGGTCGGCTACCTGCCCTCGGGCCCGAAGAAGGCCACCCTGGTCACCGAGGCCACCACGCCCCTGGACTGGGAGCTGCGCAACGCGGCAAAGGAATCGGTCGCGACCGGACGTACCGCCCCCAAGGGCATCGACGCCAGCTCGGGCCAGAACGTGCACACCATCGACTTCGGCGCCTACGCCAAGCCCGGCGAGGGCTACACGCTGACCGCCGACGGCGAGACCAGCAGGCCGTTCGACATCGGCGCGGACGTGTACGACTCCCTCCCCGCGGACGCGCTGAAGTTCTACTACACCCAGCGCAGCGGCATCGAGATCCTCGACAGCCTGCGCCCCGGCTACGGACGCCCGGCCGGCCACGCGGGCACGTCCCCCAACCAGGGCGACACGGCCGTGCCCTGCCAGGCGGGCGGCTGCGACTACACCCTGAACGTCAAGGGCGGCTGGTACGACGCCGGCGACCACGGCAAGTACGTGGTCAACGGCGGCATCGCGGTCCACCAGCTGATGGCGGCCTACGAGCGCGACCGGGCCGCCTTCACCGACGGCCAGCTCAAGATCCCCGAGAGCGGCAACGGCGTCCCGGACGTGCTGGACGAAGCCCGCTGGGAGCAGGAGTTCATCCTGAGCATGCAGGTGCCGGACGGCAAGCCGGACGCGGGGATGGCCCATCACAAGGTGCACGACCAGAACTGGACCGGCCTGCCGCTGCTGCCGCACCTCGACCCGCAGAAGCGCGAGCTGCACCCGCCGTCCACGGCCGCGACGCTCAACCTGGCCGCGACGGCGGCACAGGCGGCCCGGCTGTTCGCGCCCTACGACGCGGCGTTCGCGGCGCGGAACCTCCAGGCGGCGCGCAAGGCGTGGGCGGCGGCGAAGGCGAACCCGGCCCGGTACGCCGACCCCGCCGACGGCGTGGGCGGCGGCGCCTACGACGACGCCGTCGTGACCGACGAGTTCTACTGGGCGGCGGCCGAGCTCTACCTGACGACGGGCGAGAAGGAGTTCGCGGACTTCGTGCTGGCCTCGCCGCACCACACCGGCGACATCTGGCGCGAGCGCGGCTTCGACTGGGGCAACACCGCCCAGCTCGGCCGGCTGGAGCTGGCGACCGTGCCCAACGCGCTGCCGGGCCGGGACAAGGTGCGGCAGTCGGTCGTCGAGGGCGCGGACAAGTACCTGGCGGTGCAGCGGGCGCACCCGTACGGGCTGCCGTACGCGCCGGCGGACTTCGACTGGGGCTCCAACAACCTGGTACTCAACAACCTGGTCGTCCTGGCCACCGCCTACGACCTGACCGGCGAGGAGAAGTACCGGGCCGCCGTCCGGGAGGGCATGGACTACCTGCTCGGCCGCAACGCGCTCAACATCTCCTACGTCACCGGCTACGGCGAGGTCTCCGCCCAGAACCAGCACAGCCGCTGGTACGCCCACCAGCTCGACCACGCGCTGCCCCACCCGCCGCGCGGCTCGCTGGCCGGCGGCCCCAACTCCGCCATCCAGGACCCGGTCGCCCAGCGGCTGCTGCGCGGCTGCAAGCCGCAGTTCTGCTACGTCGACGACATCGAGTCCTGGTCCACCAACGAGCTGACCATCAACTGGAACTCGCCGCTGGCGTGGGTCTCGGCGTTCCTGGCGGACAAGGGCGAGCGGTCCGCCTGCCGGGTGCGCTACTCGGCGCACGGCTCGTGGCCCGGCGGCTTCACCAGCCAGATCGTGATCGAGAACACCGGCCGGGAGAGCGTGAACGGCTGGACCCTGAGCTGGTCGTTCCCCGGCGGCCAGCGGATCAAGGAGGGCTGGGGGGCCGAGCTCGCCCAGTCCGGGGCGGTGGTGACGGCGCGGAACCTCGGCTACAACGGCCGGATCAGGCCCGGCGGGTCCGTGACGTTCGGTTTCGTCGGCACGCACGCCTCGGGGCCCAACCCGGCCCCGGAGGTCTTCCGCCTCGACGGCGACCGCTGCCGGTGACGCGCGACGCGGGCGGCCCTTCCGGGGGTCCGCCCGCGTTGCCCACACTCCGTTGAACGGAATACTGTCTCCCCCATGCCCAGGGGAACCTCAGAAGTCAGCGAGCCGATGTACTTCGTGCTCGCCGCGCTGCGCGCCGGCCCGCTGCACGGCCACGCGATCAGCAAGTCGGTCAAGGAGCTGTCCGGCGGCCGGGTCCAGCCCTCCGTCGGCACGCTCTACGGCATCCTGGAACGCCTCAACGAGCGGGGCGTCATCACCGTTGACCGCGAGGAGACGGTCAACGGGCGCAACCGGCGCTACTTCCGGATCACCGACGAGGGCCAGGCGCTGGTGGAGGCGGAGGCGAGACGCATGCAGGCGGCCGCCTCGCTCGTCCTGCGGCCGTCGGCCGGATGACGGCCGTCGGGTCCGCGCGCGCCGCGTCCGCGCTCGAACGGCGTTACCGCAGGCTCCTGCTCGCCTATCCCAGGACGTACCGCGCGGCCCACGGTGACGAGCTGCTCGACGTGCTGCTCGAATCGGCCGCGCCGGGGCGGCGCGTCCCGGTGCCGCGCGAGGCGTGGGGGCTGCTCGTGGGCGGGGTGCGCAGCCGGATCGTCCACCTGGCGAGCGGCAGCCCCTGGGCGGACGGCGTGCACCTCGCCGTCACCGCCGTCGCGGCGGCGAACCTGGCCGCCCTGCTGCCCTACGCCGGCACGCTGCCGCTCTGGACGCTGCTGTCGGCGCTCACGCTGCTGGCGACCGCGCGCGGGTGGCTGCGCACGGCGGCGGCGCTGACGCTGCTCACCGGGGCCAAGGCGGTGGCGCTGGCCGGCGGGTGGTGGCAGCCGTTCGACACGACGCTGTTACCGGTCTATCCGACGTTCCTCCAGGTCCGGCCGTTGTTCATGGACAGCGACCCCTACCTGGTGGCGGGCACCTACGCGGTGGCGCTGGCCGGCCTGCTCGCGCTGCGGCGGGCGCCGCGCACGCGGTCGTGGTGGTGGTGGGCGGCGGTCGTCGCGGCGAGCTGGGCGGGCCCCGAGTGGTTGGAGGACTCCACGACGTTCCCGCTCAGCCTGAGCAGGCTGGTCGTGGAGGCGGCGGCGTTCGGGCTGGCGGCGGGGAGCGCCTACCTGGCCCGCGACCACCGGTGGACGCTGGCGGCGGCGATCTACCTGGCGACGACGTCGGGCGAGCTGGTGCTGCACTCCGACGCCCTGACCCGGCAGCACCTGGCTTACTGGGGGGTGCTCGCGCTGCTGGTCGTGGGGGCCGCCTTCGCGCCCTTCCGCCGGCGGCGGCACTGCCTGGATTGACCATACTTCGTTGAACGGAGTATGGTCTTCGCCATGCTCAAGAGATCCCGCCTGGCCATCGCCATGTCGCTCTCGGCGGCCGTGCTCTGCGGCTGCGGGGGCGCCGCCGAGCCGACCGGCGGCGCCGGGACCGCCCAGCCGTCACAGGCCGCCGCCAAGGACAAGAAGCACCAGTTCGAGGCGGCCAAGGCCGACTGCATGAAGCAGAAGGGCTTCACGTACGTGCCGTACGTGAAGCCCGAGGCCAAGAGCGAGGACGAGCGCAAGCGCGCCTCCGGCGACTACCAGGCGATGAAGAAATACCGCACCAAATACGGATTCGGCGTTTTCGCCCTTCAGGTCTACCCCGGGGAGCTGGAAGGCCCCGGCGGCAAGGACGACCCCAACCCCAACATGAAGATCCAGGCAGACCTCTCCACCGCCCAGCTCACCGCCTACCACAAGGCCAAGGACGCCTGCGTCGTCACGGCCGGCAAGCAGGTCCTCGGCCTCACCCTGAAGTCCAACATCGACTACTTCTCCCAGATGGCCATCGCCCACAGGCGGGCGAAGGCCACCGAACTGGACGGCGACCCCGAGCTGGTCGAGCTGGCCGGCCCCATGGCCACCTGCCTGAAGGGCAAGGGCTACTCGGTGGCCGACGCCAAGCCGTCGGCGCTCAACCAGCGCGGGGAGCGGGAGTTCATGCGCCGGCAGGACAAACTGGGCCGCCAGCAGCAGAAGAACCTCCCCGAAGCCCCGAAGATGACCAAGGAAACCGAGCAGTTCCACCTGCCGGAGCTCACCCCCGACGCCGCCAGGCCGTACCTCGTCCAGGAGGTCAAGGCGGCGCTGGACGACCTGGAGTGCGGCAAGGACTTCTACGCGGCCTACACGCCGAAGGAGACCGCGGTCCAGCGGAAGATCAACGACCTGTTCGCGTTCTGACGCCCTCATGAGATCCCCACGCAGGCTTCTGGCCCTGGTGCTCACCGGGGTCGTGCTCGTCGCCCTGGCCGGGTGGGCGGTGAGCACCCGGCTGCGCTCGCCGGCCGACGAGGCGAGCAGGCGCGCCGCGCCCACACCGTCCCTGGTCACCGCCGCCGTCGAGCGCCGCAGGCTGGTCAGCACCGTGGTGGTCAACGGCACCCTCGAATACGGCTCGCCGCTGCCGGTCGGCCTGGCCGGGGCCGTCGGCGGCGCGTCCGAGCTCCAGCGGGCCACCAGGGCGCCGCGGCCCGGCCGGATCGCCGAGGGCGGGGTGCTGATGGAGGTCAACGGCCGGCCGGTCTTCGTCCTGCGCGGCTCGGTGCCGATGCATCGCACGATCACGCCGGGCAGCGAGGGCGACGACGTCACCCAGGTGCAGCGGGCGCTGCGCCGGCTGGGGCACAGGGCGCCGGCCACCGGCGTCTTCGACCGGGCCACGGTCGCCGCGCTCACCCGGTTCTACGCCGCCAAGGGCTACGAGGCTCAGCGGCCCACCCTCGCCGACCGGCAGACCTACGAGACCCTGCGCAAGGCCGTACGGACCGCCAAGGAGACCCTCGCGGCCGAGAAGCAGGCCCTCGACCGGGGGCGTGACGTGCTGCCGCTCAAGCTCAGGCTGGCCAACGCCAGGACCGGGCTCAAGGTCGCCCGCCGCGCTCTGGCCGAGGCCCGGTCCCAGGAGCTGCCGCCGGCCGACGAGGCCCGGCTGTCGGCCGCCGACTCGGCGGTGCGGGCGGCCGAGGAGCGGCTGCTGGAGGCCGAGCAGGCCCTCGCCGCCGCCCGCACCCCGCCCACGAGCGCGCCCACGGCAGCCGCCACCGCTGCCCCCACTGCTGCCCCCACTGCTGCCCCCACCGGCACGCCCGCGCCCGCCCCCACGGCTGCTCCCCGGCCCACGGCAGCGCCCGCCGACACGCGGCTGCTGGAGCTGCGGGTGGCCAACGCGCGCGCCGACCTGTCGGCCGCCCAGGAGGCCCGCGAGCTGATCCTCAAGGAGGCCGAGCAGGCCCGCGCGGCCCGGATCGAGGAGCTGCGCACCGCCGTGCGCACCGCCCAGGAGACGCTGGCGACCGCCGAGCAGGCGCTGCGCCAGGCCAGGCAGCTCTCCCCCGCCCGGCTCAAGGTGACCGGCGCCCGGGCGGACGTGGCGGCGGCCGAGGAGATGCTGGCCGAGTACTCCCGCACGTACGGGGTCTCGATCCCGCCCGGCGAGGTGGTGTTCCTGCCGAAGCTGCCGGCCCGCGTGCGCAAGGTGGCGGTGAAGGCGGGAGAACGCGTCGAGGGCGCGGTCGCCACCGTGACCAGCTCGACGTTCATGGTCACGGCGTCGGTCGAGGCGGCCGAGTCCGAGCTGCTGCGTCCTGGCATGCCCGCGACCGTCGAGGTGGACACCGGCCGGTCGTACCCGGCCGGGCTGACGGCCGTGGGCGACAAGGCGAGGACGCCGGGCTCCGAGGCGGTCGAGGCCGGGACGAGGGCCGTCCTGATCACGCCGCGCGCGGCGAAGGGCCTCAAGGCCGGGACCACGGTGACCGCGCGGATCACCGTGGGGGCGACGAAGGACCCGGTCCTGGTGGTGCCCGTGGCGGCCGTGATCACCTCGGCGGACGGCCGGGCCCGGGTCCGGGTCGAGTACGCCGCCGACCGCACCAGGGACGTCGAGGTCCGCACGGGCCTGTCCGCCGACGGGAACGTCGAGGTCACCGGCGCGCTCAAGGAGGGCGACCGGGTGGTGGTCGGCGATGCCTGAGCCGGTCATCGAGCTGGTCGAGGTGGGGCGGCGGTATCCGGCGGAGCCGCCGGTCCGCGCGCTGGACGCCGTCTCGCTGCGGGTGGGCCGCGGCGACCACGTGGCAGTCATGGGCCCGTCCGGCTCCGGCAAGTCCACGCTGCTCAACGTGCTCGGCCTGCTCGACCGGCCCGACTCCGGCAGCTACCGCCTCGACGGCGCCGAGACCACCACGCTCCCCGACGGCGTCAGGACCAGGTTGCGCGGCGAGCGGATCGGCTTCGTCTTCCAGTCCTTCCACCTGCTCGCCCACCGCACCGTGGTGGAGAACGTGATGCTCGCCGAGCTCTACACCCGGCGGCCGCGCAAGGGCAGGCGGGAGCGGGCCCTGGCGGCGCTCGACCGCGTCGGCCTCGGACACCGTACGGCGTTCGCGCCCGGCCGGCTGTCCGGGGGCGAACGTCAGCGCACGGCCATCGCCAGGGCCCTCATGGGCTCCCCGTCGCTGCTGCTGTGCGACGAGCCGACGGGCAACCTCGACAGCCGCAACACCGAGGCGGTGCTCGACCTGTTCGACGAGCTGCGGCGGCAGGGGCTGACCATCGTGGTCATCACGCACGAGCAGGAGGTCGGCGCGCGGGCCGAGCGGCGGGTGCGGATCACCGACGGCGTCCTGGTGGAGGAGTGATGGACCTGCGCGACCTGGCGGGCGAGGCCGTCGCCGGCCTGCTGGCCCGGCCGCTGCGCACGGCGCTCACCACGCTCGGCACCGTGCTCGGCATCACCACCCTCGTCGTGACGCTCGGCGTGGCCGCCACCGCGGGCAACCAGGTGGTGGGCCACTTCGACGCGCTGGTGGCCACGGCCATCACCGTCGAGGTGCCCGGCACGCCGGGCGCCCCCCTGGTGACCTGGGACGCGGTGGACCGGCTGACCAGGCTGCGCGGCGTGGAGTCGGCCGCCGCGCTGTCGGAGAGCGAGGACACCGCGAACCTGTCCGTGCGCTCCAACGACATCGTCGATCCGGCGCGCATCACCACGCAGTCGCTGCCCGTGGTCGCCGCGACCACCGGCCTTCCCGGAGCCCTGCGCGGCACGATGCTGCGCGGCAGGTTCTACGACGCCGGGCACGTCCGGCGCGGCGACCGGGTGGCCGTGCTCGGCGACCAGGCGGCCAGGCTGCTCGGGATCACCCGGCTCGACGGGGCGCCCGCGGTCTTCATCGGGAGCCACGCGTACACGGTGATCGGCGTGCTGGGCGGGCTGCGCCGGGAGCGCGATCTGGGCGCGGCCGTGTTCGTGCCGCCGACCGCCGGCGCCCGGTTCGGGCTGCGGACGGTCACCAGGGTGCTGGTCAACACCGGCCTGGGCGCCACCGCGCTGGTCGCGGGCCAGACGCCGGTCGCGCTCAGCCCCGGCAACGAGGACCTGCTCCAGGTGGTCGCGCCGCCCGGCCCCACCCGGGCCCGCGACGCCGCCCAGGACGACGTCAACGCGCTGTTCCTGATCCTCGGCCTGGTCTCGCTCGTCGTGGGCGCGGTCGGCATCGCCAACGTCACGCTCGTCACGGTGCTGGAACGGGTGCCCGAGATCGGGCTGCGCCGGGCGCTCGGCGCGGCGCGGCGGCACGTGGCCGCCCAGTTCCTGCTGGAGTCGACGCTGGTCGGACTGGCCGGCGGCGTGATCGGCACGAGCCTCGGCGTGGTCGCCGTGGTCGCCGTCTCGGCCGCCAGGGAGTGGACGCCGCTCCTCGACGCGCGGCTCGCGCTGGCCGCGCCGGTGGCCGGGGCGGTGGTGGGGTTGCTGGCCGGGCTCTATCCGGCGCTGCGGGCGGCGAAGATGCAGCCGGTGGACTCTCTGCGATAGCGGTCCCGCCACTTATGATGTGCCCGACATATGGCGAAAAAAGCCCAGCGGATGCTGCTCAGAGCGGTCAGACCGCTGCTCGTCAAGGCAGCGGTCCTGTCCGGGCTGCGCGGACGCGAGCGGACCCTCCTCCTGCTCAACCGCGCCCTGGTCTACCTCGCGCTGACCGCCGTGGTCGGCGCCGTCTACTTCGGGATCGGCGCGCTCGACGCCCTGCTCGGCTCGTGGTCCGACCTGATCGCCGCGCTGGCCGCGGGCGCGCTGTTCCAGCCCGTACGGGTGCGCCTGCAGAGCGCGGCGGACCGGCTGTTCCGGTGGGAGCGCGACCCGTACCGGCTGGCTGACCGGGTGAGCCGGAGCGTGCAGGAGGCCAGGGGGCCGGCCGAGGCCCTGGCGTCGGCGGCCCACGCCGTCCGGCTGGCCCTGGGGGCGCCCGGCGTCGCGGTGGAGGTCGTCCTGCCCGGCGGACGGGTGCGCAGCGTCGTCGCGGGCGAGATGGGCCCGGCCCCCTCGGTCGAACGCCTGGTCTGGCACGGCAAGTCGATGGGCTGGCTGTCGGTCAGCGGCGAGCCGCGCGACCGGGCGCTGCTGGACATGCTGGCCAGGCAGCTCGCCGAGGTCGCCCACGCCGTACGGCTCAGCGCCGACCTGCAACGCTCGCGCGAGCGCATGATGGTCACCCGCGAGGAGGAACGCCGCGAACTCCGCCGCAACCTGCACGACGGCCTCGGACCGGCGCTGACGAACCTGGCGATGAGCGTCGACCAGGCCCGGCTCAGCCTGGCCAGCGATCCCGGCTCGGTCGAGCCCCTGCTCAGCACGGCACGCAGGCAGATGACCGAGGCCATCGTGGACGTCCGCGACCTGGTGTACGGCCTGCGTCCGCCCGCGCTCGACGGCGCCGGGCTGGACGAGCTCGGCCTGGAGGGCGCCTTACGGCTGCTCGCCGACGCGCCCGGCCCGAGGGTGGACGTGGTGGTCTCGGGCTCGCTGGCCGACCTGCCGGCCGCGGTGGAGGTGGCGGCGTACAAGATCGCGCATGAGGCGGTGGCGAACGTGCGCCGGCACGCCCGCGCCACCACCGCCCTGATCAGGGTGGAGCGGCGCGACGGGCTCCGGCTGACGGTGTCCGACGACGGGATCGGGCTGCCCGAGCAGCGCCGCCAGGGGGCCGCCCTGATGCGCGGGCGGGCCGAGGAGGTGGGCGGCGTCTGCGAGCTGGACGTCCGCCCCGGCGGCGGCACCGAGGTCGTCGCGGAACTGCCGGTCAAGGAGCCACGATGACCACGAAGACCCCCGCCGGCCACGACGATCCCGGTCCCGGCGCGGACGGGCCCGGCCGCACGCCGGTGTGGCGGCTGCGGCTCGTGCTGACGGTGGTGTGGACGGCGGCCGGGGTCTCGCTCGCGGCCGTGGTGACGGCGGCGGTGCTGGCCGCGCAGCTCGGCGGGCTGGCCGAGACGCAGGGGCTCGACCCGATCGGGCTGATGTTCCCGCTCGCCGGCGCGTTCCTGATCAGCAGGCGCCCCCGGCTGCTGATCCCGTGGCTCATGTGGGCGACGGGCGTGGTCTGGTCGGCGTACTCGCTGCTGTTCGCGCTGACCGGCTGGATGTACTTCCACGCGCCCGGCCCGCTCCTGCCCTACGTCGCCTGGCCGGCCATCTGGCTGTGGCTGCTGCCGGTGCCCACGTTCACGGGGATCATGCCGCTGCTCTTCCCGGACGGGCGGCTGCCGTCGAAGCGCTGGCGGCCGGTGCTCTACGGCAACCTGGTCCTCATGGCCGGGCACTCGCTGCTGCTCGGCCTGTCCCCCGACCCGTCGTTCGAGCTCGGGGTGCCGGTGGGCAACCCGTTCGGGGTGGCGGCGCTGGGCAGGATCCCCGAGGTCGTGGAGTCGTGGATCGGGATCCCGATGATCCTGCTGTGCCTGCTCGGCGTGGTCTCGCTGGGCTTCAGGTACCGGGCGGCGACGCCCGAGGTGCGCCGCCAGATCACCTGGTACTTCCACGCCATGGTGATCTTCGTCGTCTACTGGATCGCCAGCGCGGGCAACCAGGACACCTTCATCATCGCCGTACGGGTCTTCCTGGCCGCGGGCATCCCCATCGCGATCATCGCCGCCGTGCTGCGCCACCAGCTCTACGGCATCCGGCTCATCCTCAACCGCACGCTGGTGTACGGCACGCTCGCGGTCGGGGCCGGCCTCACCTACTCGGCGCTCATCTGGGCGTCCAACAGCGTGGCGGACGGCTACGGCGCGGCGGCCGGGCTCGCCTCCGCGATGGTCACCGGCGCGGCCTTCCATCCCGTGCGCCTGCGCCTCCAGCGCTCGGTGGACCGGCTGTTCAACGTGGAACGCGACCCGTACCGGGCGGCCGACCTGCTCAGCCGTACCGTGCAGAGGGCCGGGGACCCGGCGGGGGCGCTGGCCGAGGCGATCTCCGTCGTGCGCACGTCCCTGGTCGCCCGCGGGGTGGGCGTGGAGGTGCCGGGCGAGCCCGCGCTGTCGTTCGTGGACGGCGAGCTGGGCGCCCGATCGCGATCCGTCGAGCTGACCTGGCACGGCGAGCCGGTCGGGCGGCTGCGCATCGCCGGGGCGCGGCCGGGCCGCGAGCCGCTGGACGTCATGGCCAAGCACCTGGCCGAGCTGGCGCACGCCGTACGGCTGAGCACCGACCTGCGGGACTCCCACGAGCGGATCAGCGCCACCCGCGACGAGGAGCGGCGCCGGCTGGGCAGGGAGCTGCACGACGGGCTCGGCCCCACGCTGACCAGCGTGACGATGACCCTGGACGAGGCCCGGCGGCGGCTGGAGCGCGACCCCGAGTCGGTGGAGGAGCTGCTGGTCCGGGTGCGCGAGGAGATGACCAGCACGCTGATGTCGGTGCGCGAGCTGGTGGACGGCCTGCGCCCGCCGGTGCTGGACGAGCTGGGCCTGGCCGGCGCCCTGCGCGCCTTCGGCCAGGCCCCGGGCCCCCGGGTCGAGGTCACCGTGCCCGCGGCCGCCGACGAGCCCGAAGGGGTGCTCGACGGGTCCGAAGGGGCCCTCGACGGGTTGCCGGCCGCGGTGGAGACGGCCGCATACCGGATCGCGCAGGAGGCGCTGACGAACGTGCGCCGCCACGCCCAGGCCACGTCGGTGCTGGTCACGTTACGGCGGGAGGCCGGGGAGCTGCGGGTGTCGGTCGCCGACGACGGCACCGGCCTGCCCGACGAGCCGTCGCCGGGGGTGGGGCTGACGTCGATGCGCGAGCGGGCGGCCGAGATCGGCGGCACCTGCGCGATCGGCCCCCGGACGGGCGGCGGCACCGAGGTGACCGCCGTCCTGCCGCTCACGGCGCCGGACTAGGAGGTCAGGCTCGGACGCAGCGCGAGCAGGGCGCCGAGGGTGGCGTACCCGACGATCAGGTGGAAGCCGCCGATCCAGTTCGAGATCGACTCGCCGAACACGATGTACGCCGGCACCGTCACCACGGCCCAGCTCTCGGCGACGAGCGGCCACCACCGCAGCGCCCCGCGCCAGCGCCCGGCGAAGGCGATCTTGATGCCGATGGCGCACGGCCGACCGCGCCGAGGCCATCGTCCGCGCCCGCGACGCGGGGCTCGGGAAGTGAGCCGTTCGGGGCTCCCGTACGTCATAGAGGTATGAAGATCTGGCGAATCGTGCTTCTGCCGGCGCTCGCGCTGGCCGTCACGGCCTCCGCGCTGCCCGCCGAGGCGGTGGCCACGCAGCGGAAGGTGCTGGTCGACCTGCGCGAGGAGGGCGGCTTCGCGGGGCTGCTGAACCGCGTGACGGTCTACACCGACGGCTGCTTCCGGCTCAGCCGCCGCACCGGCCCGGTGGTGACCAAGTGCCTCACGGCCAGGGAACACCGCCAGCTGCGCGGCTACCTGAAGGAGCTGAGGATCGGCCGGTCCGAACGCCCGCCGCAGGGCGCGGACTTCCTCAAGTACACGCTGACCCACAAGGGTCACCACGCCACGCGGTACACGCTGCCCCGCACGTGGAAGCCGGTGGTGGCGCACCTGGACAAGGTCCTCGTCAAGTACTGGGCCCCGGACTGACCGCAAACCCTCTCCATCAAGCGATTGACCAAGGGGGCGGGACGGAACTACGGTCGGTCGTATGAGACCTGCCGACAGCGGACAGCCGGCCGTGATCCTCAAGGCGGCCACCCAGCTCTTCGCCGCGCTCGGCTACGACGGCACCTCGACGCGCCAGATCGCCGACGCGGCGGGGATGAACATCGCCACCGTCAACTACCACGTGGGCGGCAAGCGGGAGCTGTACCTGGCCGTCATGGAACGTGCGCACCGGGCGGAGAAGGCGGCGCTGGACCAGGCGCTCGCCCGTCTGCCCGGTGACGACCCGGTCGCCTCCATCCACCGCCTGGTGGACGACTACCTCGACTTCTGCGCGGACAATCCGGAGATCCCCGCGCTGTGGATGCACCGCTGGCTCTCCGACGCCGGCGACATCACCGAGCTGGAACGCCAGTACGTCCAGCCCCTGGTCTCCGCCGTCACCGGAGCGCTGCGCCCGGCGGTCGAGGCCGGCGTGATCGACGGCACGGTCGACCTGGAGTACGCCATGTGGACGGTCATCTGGTCGATCCACGGCTTCGCCAAGGGCGGCGTGCTCGACGCCGACGGCCGCCGCAGGGGCGCGGGCGACCGGGCCGCGCTGCGCCGCTTCCGCGCCCACCTCCACCTCACCCTCCACCGCACCCTCGCCCTCCCCGGCGACCCCCGATGACCGACGTCCGGCCCTCCGCGACGGCCCCGACGGTCACCGGGCGGCCGAGTCGCGGACGGCTGCTCGGCTACGGCGTCGGCTCGGTCGGCACCGGCGTGTTCTCCGCCGTCCCCGGCCTGCTGCTGCTCTACTACCTGACCGACATGCTGGGCGTGCCCGCCGCCGTCGCGGGCGCCGTCCTGGTCGCGCCGAAGATCTGGGACGTGCTGCTCAACCCGCTCGTCGGCGCCGCCAGCGACCGCGAGGCCGTGCGCACCGGCCGCCGGACGCGGCTGCTGGCGGTGGGCGCGGCCACGCTGCCGGTGGCGTTCGCGCTGATGTTCGCCGTGCCCGGCGGCGTCACGGGCGGCGGCGGGGCGGCGTGGTCCGGGGTGGCGTTCCTGCTGGCCGCGACCGCCTTCGCGAGTTTCCAGGTGCCGTACGTGGCGCTGCCGGCCGAGATGTCGGCGAGCCCGGCCGAGCGGACCAGGATCATGTCGTGGCGGGTGGTGTGCCTGACCGTCGGCATCCTGGTCGCGGGCGGCCTGGCCCCCGCCGTGGTCGACCTGGCGGGCGGCGGCCGGCCGGGGTACGCGGTCATGGGCGTCGCGATCGGCCTGGTCATGGCCGCCGCCCTGGTGGCCGCCACGCTGGGCACGCGGTGGGTGTCGTCGCGTCCGGGGCCCCGGCAGCTCGGCCCGGCGGCGGCCTTCCGCCTGGCCCGGGGCAACCGGCCGTTCTTCGCGCTGCTGGCGGCGTTCGTCACGCAGGCGCTCGGGGTGGCGGTGATGCTGGCGGGCGCCCCGTACGTGGCCTCGTACCGGCTGGGCGACTACGGGCTGACCTCGGTGATGTTCGTGTGCCTGGTGGGCCCGAGCATGCTCGCCGTACCGGCCTGGGCCCGGCTGGCCCGCGCGTACGGGACCGTGCGCTGCTACCTGGCCGCCTCGGCCGGGTTCGCCGTCGTGGCGCTCGCCCTGGTCCCCGCCATCGCGACGGGCAGCCTGGCCGCCACGCTGGCACTGACCGCGCTGGCCGGGGTCTGCTACGCCGCGCTGCAACTGCTGCCGCTGTCGCTGCTGCCCGACACCGTGCACGCCGACGCCGCCCGTACCGGCCACGCCCAGGCCGGCGCGTTCACCGGCCTGTGGACGGCCGGCGAGACCGCCGGGCTCGCGCTCGGCCCCGGCCTGTTCGCGCTGGTCCTGGCGGTGTCGGGGTTCGTCTCCGCGCCCGTGGAGTCGCCCGTCGCCCAGCCCGCCGGCGCGCTGACCGGGCTGCTGCTCGGCTTCACCGCGCTGCCCGCCCTGCTCATGCTGATCAGCCTGCCGTTCGTCGTCCGCTACGGCCGGCTCGCCCTCGCCCCCGCCGTCGCCCCCGCCAAGGAGAACGTGTGACCCTCCCCCTGTCCGGAAGAACCGCCGAGGACCTGCTGTCCGAGGTGGCCAGGATGAAGCAGCACGACCTGCCGGTGCGGGGCGGGCAGGTGACCGCGTACGTCTACGACACCGGCCGGCCCGAGGTGCACGAGGCGGCGGCCCGCGCGTACGCCGAGATGCTGGAGGTCAACTGCCTGGACCCGACGGCGTTCCCGAGCATCGTCGAGATGGAGAAGCAGGTCGTGGGCGCGGTCGCCGACCTGCTCGGCGGCGGCCACGGCGTCTTCACCAGCGGCGGCACCGAGTCGATCATGCTGGCGGTCAAGGCGGCGCGGGACGCGGCCGGGCGGCCCGGCGCCAACCTCGTGCTGCCGGTGACCGCCCATCCGGCCTTCCACAAGGCGGCCCACTACCTGGGCCTGCGGGTCAAGGCCGTGCCGGTGGACCTGGAGACGTACAAGGTGCGGGTGGCGGACGTCGCGGCGGCGATCGACGAGGACACGGTCCTGGTGGTGGTCTCGGCGCCGTCGTACCCGCAGGGCGTGATCGACCCGGTCGCGGAGGTCGCCGCGGTGGCGGCCGAGGCGGGCGTGGCCTGTCACGTGGACGCGTGCGTGGGCGGCTGGCTGCTGCCGTGGCTGCGGGAGGCGGGGGCCGACGTGCCGCCGTTCGACCTGTCGGTGCCGGGGGTCACCTCGCTCTCCTGCGACCTGCACAAGTTCGGCTACGCGCCGAAGGGCGCCTCGGTGGTGCTGTTCGCCGACCCGGCGACGCGGCGCAAGGCGTACTTCGCCTCGGCCGCCTGGCCTGGCTACACGATCATCAACGCCACCGTGCAGAGCTCCAGGTCGGCCGGGCCGCTCGGCGGCGCGTGGGCCACGCTCCAGGCGCTCGGCCGGGAGGGCTACGTGGAGCTCGGCCGCGCCACCCTCAAGGCGGCGGCCCGGCTCAGGGAGGGCATCGCCGCGATCCCCGGCCTGCGGGTCCTGGGCGCGCCCGAGTCGTCGCTGGTGGCCTTCGCCGGGGACGACCTCGACGTGTTCGTGCTGGCTGACGCGGCCCGCGAGCGCGGCTGGTTCCTGCAACCGCAGCTCTCCTACGCGGGGATCCCCGCGAACCTGCACGTCACGGTCACCGGCGTGACGCTGAACGGCGTGGAGGCGATGCTCAGGGTGATCGCCGAGGCGGCGGAGGCGGCCCGGCTGCGCGGCCCGGCCGTGGTGCCGGACGGCCTGGTCGAGCTGATCGCCGACCTGGACCTGGACGCCCTGGACGACGCGACCTTCGCCGAACTGGCCGCCTCGGTGGGCGTGGACCTGCGTCCGGGCGCGGGCCAGCCGGGCATGGCGACGGTCAACGCGGTCCTCGACGCCCTGCCCGCCGAAACCAGGGAAGCCCTCCTGCTCCGCTTCCTGTCGGTGATGTACGCCTCCTGACGGGCTCAGGAAAGGTCGAACTCCCCCTTGGCGGCCCCGTCGAGGAAGGCGAGCCATTCGTCCCGGGTGAAGGCCAGCGTCGGGCCTTCACCCCGGTCTTTGGTGTCCCTGACGAGAACGCCGTCATCCGGTTGCCGCATCACCTCGACACAGCTCCCGCCGTTGTCGCCCGACGCCGTGGCCTTGGTCCATTCGCCCGTACGGAGACCGCTCGCCTCACTCATAGCTCTCCATCACTTCGCGGATGATCTCGCGGCTCCTGTCCACGGGATACGCCATGCCGGACAGGGCCTCCCATCGCACAATAAGCGCTTGCACCGTACTGGCGCGATTGGTCACCCTGCCTTCCTCGGCGCTTTCCAGGTAGGCGTGATCAGGCCCTCCGTCCAGGAGCGTGGCCACCTCGAAGGCTCCTAGGCATCCCACGGTGAGCCCCGCCTTCAACGGGACGATCCGCAGCGTGACATAGGGCGGGTTGAGCGCATCGAGCAGCTTGGCGAGCTGCTCTCGCATCACCTCCGGACCGCCGACCGGCCGGTGCAGGACGCTCTCATCGACGAGGGCCGAGTACATGGGCGGGGACAGGCCGGCGAAGACACTTTGCCTGTGGAGACGGAACTGCACGGCCCGCTCTGCTTCCTGCTCCGTGGCTCCCGGCGCTCCAAGGAACACCCGCCTGGCGTAACTCTCCGTTTGGAGCAGGCCGGGGATCAACATGGGCTCCGACGTCCTGATGGTGTGGGCCGCCGCCTCGACCTTGGGCCACTCGCGGAACCAGCGCGGGCCCAGCGCGCCGTGGATCTGGGGCAGCAGCTCCGTCAACTGCCCCTTGAGGCCGAGGGCCTTCTCCACTTCGCGGGTGAAGTCCTCGCTCGGCTTGCGCAGCAGGCGTTCCACGTGCCCGACCGCGCTCTCGCTGTAGGCCAGCCGGTCCGCCAGACGCTCCTGGCTCAACCCGTGGTCCGTACGGAAGGCACGCAGGCGTCTGGCGTACTCGGCCCACGCTTCCGCTTCTTCTTCCTTCGGCATGTCACGCCCTTCCCACAACCGTTCACGCTGAGCTATGGCGTACTCACTGTAAGGAACTGTAGGGCCGATTCCAGGGGCTCGTCAGCCGAATCACGCGCATCCTCAGAACCTGCGTACAAGCGGTCTCAGCCTGTACGCCCATCCCGGAGGTGATCATGTCCAGTTCCCTGCATGCGGGCGTCAAGGTGTGGACGGTCGGCGAGCTCGACGACCCGGCGATGCTGCCCCGGCTGGCGCGTACCGAACTGGCGGCGTGGCTGGGAGCGGATCACCAGGCCCTGGACGACCTGCGGCTGATCGCCTCGGAGCTGGTCGCGAACGCGTTGCAGCACGCGAAGGCACAGTGGGTGCGGCTGTCCCTCGCCCCGGAGGCGGGGTTCTGGCGGCTGGCCGTGACCGATCCGGGCCGGAACGGGCTGGTTCCGCGGCCCCGCGTGCCGGCGGACGCGGACGAGTCGGGACGCGGACTCCGGCTGGTGCACGAGCTGACCACCGGACTGTGGGGGACCTACCAGGACAGGGCCGGCGAGCGGGTGGTGTGGGCACTGCTGCCCCGATAGCGGAGTTTCGATACCCGGGTTGCGAAATGCCGCCCTCCGGGATTACGCTACTCAGGTAGCGAAAAGGAGGCAGGGCATGGTGGGACGACCGCGCAGGACCGACGTCGACGAGGGTGTGCTCAGGGCCGCCACCGAGCTGCTGCTCGCGCGCGGCTACGCCGGCCTGTCCCCCGACGAGGTCGCCGAGCGGGCCGGCATCGCCAAGACCACGCTCTACCGCCGCTGGCCGACCAAGGACCACCTGGCCCTGGCCGTCGTCAACCGGCTCCAGGACCACGACGAGATCACCGACACCGGCGACATCCGCCGCGACCTGCCCGCATACCTGGAGAAGATCGCGGCCGGGCTCAACCGGATGCGCGCGGCCGGCCGCGCGCCCGATGACGACGACGCCTCGGCGGGCACGGTGGCCGAGCTCGTGGCCGCCGCCGCCCGCCACGCCGACGTCGGCGAGCTGGAGCGGCAGATGTACGCCCGCCGCAACACCCTGGCCCGCGCCCTGCTCGAACGGGCCAGGGACCGCGGCCAGCTACGCGCCGACCTCGACGTGGAGGCCCTGTTCGACCAGCTCGCCGGGGCCCTGTACTACCGCGTCCTGATCACCGGCTCCCCCGTCGGCCGCGCCTACGCCGAACGCCTCGTGGAGACAGCACTCCGCGGCGCCCTCTCCGAGAACGGATAACACCATGTCGCTCATCGACCCCCGCAGCACCGCCGTCATCCGCTCCGTCGACGCCGAGGTCATCGGCGGCCCGCCCAGCACGGGCCGCATGCTCCTCGACTCCAGCGCCACCGGCGGCGCCCTGAGCACCATGCGCATCACGCTCGGCTCGGGCGCCGACGGCGCCGTGCCGCACACCCACACCACCGCCTCCGAGATGTTCTACGTCCTCGACGGCCGGGCGCAGGTGCTGGCCGGCGACGAGGTGATCACCCTGGAGCAGGGCGACGTCGCCGTCGTCCCGCCCCACGTGGCCCACGCCTTCGCCGCGGCCCCCGGCGCCGAGGCCGACCTGCTGATCGTCATCACGCCGGGCGTCGAGCGGTTCGAGTACTTCCGCCTGCTGGCCCGGCTCAAGACCGGCGAGGCCACGCTCGAAGAGCTGCTGGCCTCGCAGGACCGCTTCGACAACCACTTCATCGACAGCCCCGCCTGGGCGAAGGCCCGCTCCTGAAGGGTCAGACCTTGGTGATGCGCACGGCGTCGGCGATCACGTAGCCGGTCGCCGAGGTCCACCGGCTCACCCCGACCACGTTGTACGTCCCGGCCGCCAGCGTGTACGTCCCCAGCACCCGCCAGGCGCCGCCGCCGGTGCGCTGGTCCACGTTGACCGTCTGGTTGCCGCCCGAGGCCGCCACGATGTGCGGCGCGGAGCCGTTGTAGCCCGCGTTGGCCGGGTACCAGACCTCCACCCGGTAGCTGCCCGCGCTCGGGATCGCCGCCCGGAACCAGGCCGGGTCGCTGGCCGCGACCGGGTCGGCGAAGCGGTAGTCGGCGCCGTTGGCCTGGGTGGAGTAGCTGGAGGTGCCCCAGGAGGAGGAGGCCGTGAAACCGGCGTCGGCGTTGTCGATCACGACGCTGAAGCCGCCCGTGCCGCCCGCCGACCGGCCCTCGCTCGGCGCGCTCTCCTGGTGGGTCCTGCTCAGCGCGGTCACGTAGTAGGTGGACGCGCCGCCGCCGGGGTCGGTGTAGGACTTCTGCCTGGTCGTGCCGATCAGGTTGCGGGCGTCGGCGAAGAAGCACGGATCGGCCGAGGGCGGGGTGCCGGCCACGCGGTAGACCGCGTACGCCGTGCCGGAGCCGGTCCAGGTGAGCTGGACGCCGTTCGAGCCCGCGGTGGCCGCGGTGATCGCAGGCGCGGCGGGCGCGGCCGCGGAGCCCCGGGCGGGCAGCAGGGCTGGCTTGGCGTAGTGGTCGGCGACCAGCTTGGTGATCGCCCCGATCCGGTCGGCCTTGACGTCCTTGGCGCTGAAGTACACGTCCCCGGCGATCTCGGGATGTTTCCTGTTGTCGTACAGGTGGTCGCTCAGCTCGGCCGGGTCCTGCCAGGCGGCCTCCTGGCCCGAGGCGCCGGCCCGGTAGGCGGCCTGCCCCACGACGAGCTGCACGCCCGTGCCGCGCACGACGTCCGACCACCACGCGGTCAGCACCTCGTAGGCGGCCGTCGAGAACCCGATGTGCCAGTAGATCTGCGGCGCCAGGTAGTCGATCCAGCCCTGTTTGACCCACTGCCGGCTGTCGGCGTAGATCGCGTCGTAGGACTGGAGGCCGGAGGTGCGCGAGCCGAGCGGGTCGGTCGAGGAGTTGCGCCAGATCCCGAAGGGGCTGATCCCGAACGACACCCACGACTTGGCGGTGTGGATGCGCTGGCCGAGCTCGCGGACGAGCAGGTTGACGTTGTCCCGCCGCCAGTCGGCGATGTTCGGGAACGCGCCGCCGTACTGGGCGTAGGCGGCCGAGTCCGGGATGGCCTGGCCGCTGACGGGATAGGGGTAGAAGTAGTCGTCGAGGTGCACGCCGTCCACGTCGTAGCGGGTGACGGCGTCCATGATCGCGTCCTCGATGAAGTCGCGTACCGCCGGGATGCCCGGGTTGTAGTAGAGCTTTCCGCCGTAGGCGAAGCGCCAGTCGGGGTGCTGCCGCGCGGGGTGCGTGGAGATCAGCTTGGTCGGGTCGTCGTTGTTGGCGACCCGGTACGGGTTGAACCAGGCGTGGAACTCCAGGTTCCGCGCGTGGGCCTCGCCGACCATGAACGCCAGCGGGTCGTAGCCGGGGTTCGTCCCCTGGGTGCCGGTCAGCCATTGCGACCACGGCTCGTACGGGGACGGCCAGAACGCGTCCGCCGTCGGCCTGACCTGCA
Source organism: Nonomuraea sp. NPDC001636 (assembly GCF_040298265.1). Classification (NCBI taxonomy): domain Bacteria; kingdom Bacillati; phylum Actinomycetota; class Actinomycetes; order Streptosporangiales; family Streptosporangiaceae; genus Nonomuraea; species Nonomuraea sp. NPDC001636. Next base: position 190,448 of record NZ_JBEOZT010000017.1, on the reverse strand, counting down.
CGATCACGGCGTTCATGCGCTTGGCGACGGCCAGGTCGAGCCAGGCCCGGAACTCGGCCTGCTGGGCGGAGACGCTGAGCCCGGTGCGGCTCGGCCAGTCGATGTTGGCGACCGAGGAGATCCACATGGCCCGGAGCTGCCGCTTGGGCGTCGCGGGATCGGTCGCGCAGGCGGCCGCTGCGGACGAGGAGGTGGGGGCTGCGGAGGCGGGGACGGGAGCCACGGCGGTGACGCCAGCGGTGACGACGGCGGCGGTGAGCGCCGCCAGGACGGTACGCAGGAGCGCGGTCACGAAAGGAAGTTTCAGTCCCCTGATCGCGGAGCGCAATAGTTTTCAGGGGCCCAACTTTCCGGCCATCCCCGGGTCGGCGGGCGGAAAGTTTCACCTAACACGTCTGTAATGTCAATTATCGACATTGTGTCAGGGGTGACATACGTTGGGCCGCATTCGGGGCCAAACGCGGGCCGCGGACCCGCGCCCGCGTTCCACCCGTCACCCCCCAACGAGGAGCATCCCCATGATTCTCGCCCGCACGCGATTAGCTGCCCTCGCCACCTCCGCCCTGACCGTCGCCCTGATCACCGCGGGCCAGCCCGCCGCCCAGGCCGCCCGGGAGCCCGCGCTGCCGGCGGCGTTCGCCAAGGCCGCCTCGGCGAGCGACGTGCCCCGCGATCTGCTGGTCGCGCTCGCCTACGCCGAGACCCACCTCGACGACCACCAGGGCAAGCCCAGCGCCAGCGGCGGCTACGGCCTGATGCACCTGGTCAGCAACCCCACGACCCACGCGCTGGAGAAGGCCGCCCAGCTCACCAGCCTGCCGGTCGAGAAGCTGCGCTCCGACAACGCCGCCAACATCCTCGGCGGCGCCGCCCTGCTCCGCTCCTACGCCGACGAGCTCGGCCTCGACGACGCCGGCCGCAAGGACGCCGGCCGCTGGTACCAGGCCGTCGCCAAGTACGGCAACGCCTCCTCACCGGAGATCGCCCGGCTGTACGCCGACTCGGTCTACGAGCAGCTCGGCCTCGGCATCGCGGCACGGGGCGTGACGGTCAAGCCCCAGGAGGTGACCGCCGACCGCGGCGACTACGCCAAGGCCCGCGACCTCAGCGCCCAGGGCGACGTCGGCGTGCTCAGCACCGACTACGGCCCGGCCTCCTGGGTCCCGGCCAGCTCCAGCAACTACACCGCCTCCAGCCGGCCGTCGAGCTACGCGATCGACCGCGTGGTCATCCACGTGACGCAGGGCTCGTACGCCGGGACGATCTCCTGGTTCCAGAACTCGGCCGCGCAGGTCTCGGCGCACTACGTCGTGAAGTCGTCCAACGGCGCCATCACCCAGATGGTGCGCGAGAAGGACATCGCCTGGCACGCCGGCAACTGGACGTACAACACCAGGTCGATCGGCATCGAGCACGAGGGCTACGTCAGCGAGTCCTCGTGGTTCACCGACGCCATGTACCGCGCGTCGGCGGCCCTGACCAAGGCCATCTGCGACAAGTACGGCATCCCGAAGGACCGCGCCCACATCATCGGGCACAACGAGGTTCCCGGGGCCGACCACACCGATCCGGGGCCGTACTGGAACTGGACCACGTACATGAACTACGTGACCGGCGGCGGCACGCCCTCGTGGTCCACCACGGTGGACAACGCCACCTCCGGCCAGTTCACCGCCAGCGCCAACTGGGGCACCTCCGCCTACTCCAGCCAGCGTTACGGCGCCGACTACCGCTTCTCCGACCCGGTCGCGGCCAGCGACCCCGCCTGGTACCAGGCCGCGATCCCCAGCGCGGGCACGTACAAGGTGGAGGTCTGGTACCCGTCCGATCCGGGCTACAACAGCTCGGCGCCGTACATCGTGGCGGCCTCGGGCGGCAACCAGACCGTCTACGTGGACCAGCGCTCCGGCGGCGGAGGCTGGCGCAGCATCGGCACCTTCTCGCTGAACGCCGGCACCTACAACGTCGTCGGCGTCAGCCGGTGGACGGCCGGCACGGGCCTCGTCATCGCCGACGCGGTCCGCATCAGCAAGGTCTGACGGCCCCGCCAGGCCTGAAGCCACCGAAACCGGCTCACACCCTCTCCCCCGGGGGTGTGAGCCATTTCACTTTGCCAATCATGTAATCGATTTCATAAGCTGCCGTGTAATCGATTACACGGAGGAACGATGGCAAGGATCAAGGACGTCGCCGCGCAGGCCGGTGTCTCCGTCGCCACGGTCTCCCGCGTGCTCAACGACAACCCCTCGGTCAACGAGGAGACCCGGCGCCGAGTTTACGACGCGATGAGCGCGCTCAACTACGTGCCGAACGCCGTCGCCCGCTCCCTGCGCACCACCGCGACCAGGACGATCGGCCTGATCATCGGCGACGTCCTGAACCCGTTCTTCACCGAGCTGGCCAGGAGCGTCGAGGACGAGGCCAGGCGCGAGGGCTTCACGGTCGTCATGGGCAACGCCGACGAGCGCGCCGACCAGCAGGACCACTACGTGCGCACGCTGCTGGAGCAGCGCGTCGACGGGCTGCTGATCTGCCCGACCGCCGAGGTCACGCCGCTGGTGCAGCAGCTGGCCGAGGCCGGCCGGCCGGTGGTGTTCCTCGACCGCACGATCTCCGGGCTCGACGTGCCCTCCGTGCGTTCCGACGGCGCCGCCGCCATCGCCGAGCTGGTCCGCCACCTGCGCGAGCAGGGCCACCGCCGGATCGCCCTGGCCTCCGGCCCGGCCACCCTGTCCACCGGCCGCGAGCGCACGGCCGCCTTCGCCGCCGCGATGGCCGCCGAGGGACTGGAGGTGCGCCCCGAGTACGTGCGCCCCGGCGACTTCCGCGAGGGCAGCGGCCGGCGCATCACCGCCGAGCTGCTCGACCTGCCCGAGCCGCCCGAGGCGATCTTCTTCGGCGACAACCTGATGACGCTCGGCGGGCTGGAGGAGATCCAGGCCAGGGGCCTGCGCATCCCCGCCGACGTGGCCGTCGCCTCCTTCGACGACGTGACCTGGTTCAAGCACACCGCCCCGCCGATCACCGCCATCGCGCAGCCGACGGCCGAGATGGGGCGCCTGGCCGTGCGGCTCGTGATCGGCCGGATCCAGAGCGGGCAGGCGGCCGACTCGCACGTCCTGCCGGCGCGCCTGGTGATTCGCCGATCATGCGAGCGGAAAGGGATCATGGAGTGACCGCGGAGATACTCAAGGCCGAGGGCCTGCGCAAGGTCTTCCCCGGCGTCGTGGCACTCGACGGCGTCGATCTGAGCCTGCGCGCCGGTGAGGTGCACGTCCTGCTCGGCGAGAACGGCGCGGGCAAGAGCACGCTGATCAAGATCCTGTCGGGCGCGTACCGGCCGGACGGCGGGCGCGTCACCGTCGACGGGCAGCCGGTGGACATCCGGTCGGCGGGCGACGCCCAGCGGCTCGGCATCGCCACCATCTACCAGGAGTTCAACCTGGTCCCCCAGCTCACCGTCGCGGAGAACCTGGCGCTCGGCCGCCCGCCGCGCCGCTTCGGGCTGGTGGACAAGAAGCGCATGGAACGGCAGGCCAAGGCGCTGCTCGACCGCGTCGGCGTGGACGTCGACCCGGCGACGCCGATCGCCCGGCTCGGCATCGCCCGCATGCAGATGGTGGAGATCGCCAAGGCGCTCGCGCTCGACGCCCGCGTGCTCATCATGGACGAGCCCACCGCCGTGCTCACCTCCGGCGAGGTCGCCAAGCTGTTCACGATCGTCCGCCAGCTCCGCGACGAGGGCGTCTCGATCGTGTTCATCACCCACCACCTGGAGGAGATCGCCGAGATCGGCGACCGGGTGACCGTGCTGCGCGACGGCCGGTCCGTCACCGAGATCCCCGCCGACACCGCCCAGGACGAGCTGGTCAGGCTCATGGTCGGCCGCCCGATCGACCAGCAGTTCCCGCGGCAGGCCGCCGAACGCGGCGAGGCCCTGCTCAAGGTCTCCGGCCTCGGCCGCAGGGGCGTCTTCGACGACGTCTCGTTCGAGGTGCGCGCGGGCGAGGTGGTCGGGGTCGCCGGGCTGGTCGGCGCCGGCCGCACCGAGGTCGCGCGGGCCGTCTTCGGCGCCGACCGCTACGACACCGGCGAGGTCGTCGTCCGCGGCGCCCGCCTGGCGCCCGGCGACGTGCACGCCGCCATGGAGGCCGGGCTCGGCCTGGTCCCCGAGGACCGCAAGGGCCAGGGCCTGGTGCTCGGCGCGGACGTCGCCGAGAACCTGGGCCTGGTCACCATGCGCGCCGCCACCCGCGCCGGCTTCGTCGACCGCGCCGGCCAGCGCAGGGCCGCCGGGAAGGTGGCCGAGCAGCTCGGCATCCGGATGACCGGCCTGGACCAGGAGGTCCGCACGCTGTCCGGCGGCAACCAGCAGAAGGTCGTCATCGGCAAGTGGCTGGTCGCCGACGCGGGCGTGCTCATCCTCGACGAGCCGACCCGCGGCATCGACGTCGGGGCCAAGGTCGAGATCTACCAGCTCATCAACGCGCTCACCGCCTCCGGGCACGCCGTGCTCATGATCTCCAGCGATCTGCCGGAGGTGCTCGGCATGAGCGACCGCATTCTGGTCATGGCCCGCGGCAGGCTCGTCGGCGAGCTGCCCGCGGCCGGGGCCACGCAAGACGACGTCATGGCCCTCGCGGTCACGGATGTGGAGGGTCCCCGTGCCAAGTAGCACCGTTCCGAACAAGCTCACCGGCCGCCGGTCGCCCGCCGCGGCCTGGTTCGCCGAGAACGGCGCGCTCGCCGCGCTCGTCGTGCTGGTCGTGGCGCTGTCGTTGTTGTCCTCCGACTTCCTCAGCGTGACCAACCTGCTCAACGTCGGCGTCCAGGCGGCGGTCACCGCGATCCTGGCCTTCGGGGCCACGTTCGTGATCGTCACCGGCGGCATCGATCTGTCCGTCGGCTCGGTCGCCGCGCTGTCGGCGATCGTGCTGGCCTGGACGGCCACCAGCGCCGGGCTGCCGTGGCCGGTCGCCGTCGTGGTCTCGCTGGCCGTCGGCGTCGTGTGCGGCCTGGTCAACGCCGCCCTGATCGCGTACGGCAAGCTGCCGCCGTTCATCGCCACGCTGGCCATGCTGGGCATCGCCCGCGGCCTGGCGCTGGTCATCTCGCAGGGCAGCCCGATCGCGATGCCCGACTCGGTCTCGCACCTGGGCGACACGCTGGGCGACTACCTGCCGATCCCGGTGCTGGTGATGCTGGTCATGGGCGTGATCGCGGCCGTGGTGCTCAACCGCACGTACCCGGGCCGGGCCATGTACGCCATCGGCGGCAACGAGGAGGCCGCCCGGCTGTCCGGCATCAAGGTCAACCGGCAGAAGCTCATCACGTACGCGCTGTCCGGCGTCTTCGCGGCGGTGGCCGGCATCGTCCTGGCCAGCCGGCTGGCCTCGGCGCAGCCGCAGGCCGCGGCGGGCTACGAACTGGACGCGATCGCGGCCGTCGTCATCGGCGGCGCGAGCCTGTCCGGCGGCAAGGGCAGGGCGCTCGGCACCTTCGTCGGCGCGCTCATCCTCGCCGTGCTGCGCAACGGGCTGAACCTGCTGTCCGTCTCGGCGTTCTGGCAGCAGGTCGTGATCGGCGTGGTGATCGCGCTCGCGGTCCTCGTCGACACCCTGCGGCGCAGGGGAACGAACTAGGAAAAGGAAGTAAAGATCATGCGGATTCCCGCGATTGTCATGGCCGGCGCCGCGCTCACGCTCGGCCTGGCCGCCTGCGGCTCCTCCGGCGACGGCGGCTCCGGAGGCTCGTCCTCGGGGGGCGGGGACATCAAGATCGGCATGTCGGTGTCGACCCTGAACAACCCCTACTTCGTGCAGCTGCGCAGCGGCGCGGAGGCGGAGGCCAAGAAGGAGGGCGTCACGCTGACCGTCACCGACGCCCAGAACGACGCCTCCCAGCAGGTGAACCAGGTCCAGAACTTCACCAGCCAGAACATGAAGGCGATCATCGTCAACCCGGTGGACTCCGACGCGGCGGCCCCGGCGGTCAAGGCGGCGGACCGGGTCAAGATCCCGGTGATCGCGGCCGACCGCGGCGTCAACGGCGCCGAGGTGGCCCAGACCGTGGCCTCCGACAACGTGGCCGGCGGCAAGCTGGCCGCCCAGGAGCTGGCCAAGCAGCTCGGCGAGAAGGGCAGCGTGGTCGTGCTGCAGGGCACGGCGGGCACGTCCGCCTCGCGCGACCGGGGCCAGGGCTTCGCCGAGGGCATCGCCGCGTACCCGAACATCAAGGTCGTGGCCAAGCAGCCGGCCGACTTCGACCGCACCAAGGGCCTGGACGTCATGACCAACATGCTCCAGTCGAACCCCGGCATCACCGGCGTCTTCGCCGAGAACGACGAGATGGCGCTGGGCGCGATCAAGGCGCTGGGCGCCAAGGCGGGCCAGCAGGTCAAGGTCGTCGGCTTCGACGGCACCCCCGACGGCCTGAAGGCGGTGCAGGCGGGCACGCTGGCCGCCAGCGTCGCCCAGCAGCCGTCGCTGCTCGGCCAGCAGGCGGTGCAGGCCGCGGTCAAGGCCGCCAAGGGCGAGACCATCGACAAGACGGTGGCCGTGCCCGTCAAGGTGGCGACCAAGGAGAACGTCGCGGACTTCCAGTGAAACGCGCGGGGATTCTGAACGCCGAGCTGGCGGGGGCCATGGCCCGGCTCGGCCACACCGACCAGGTGCTGGTCTGTGACAGCGGGATGCCCGTGCCGCCCGGCGTGCGGGTCGTCGACCTGGCCTTCCTGCCGGGCATCCCTTCCTTCGCCGACGTGCTCGGCGGGCTGCTCGCCGAGCTCGTCGTCGAGGGGGCCACGGCGGCCGAGGAGGTGCGCGCGGGCAACCCCGACTGCGCCGAGCTGCTCGCGGCCCGGCTGCCGGGGCTGGCGTACGTGCCGCACGAGGAGCTCAAGCGGCTGTCGGCGGGGGTGCGGCTGGCCGTCCGCACCGGAGAGGCGACGCCGTACGCGAACGTGATCCTGCGGTGCGGGGTGGCGTTCTAGGGACGCCTGCCCCCGGGCCACTGGGAAGCGGGCGGAGGAAGATCTACTCTGGCGTCGAGGGAGGCGCCATGACCCACGAGGCAGCAGAGCCGGATCCCGCCCAACTCCGTCGCGTCGCCATGGCGAGCGCGGTCGGCACCACGATCGAGTGGTACGACTACTTCATCTACTCCACGGCCGCCGCGCTGGTCTTCGGCTCCCAGTTCTTCTCCCCGCTCTCGCCCGCGTCGGGCACCCTGGCCGCGTTCGCCACGCTCGGCGTCGGGTTCCTGGCCCGGCCCGTGGGCGGCCTGGTGTGGGGGCACTTCGGCGACCGGCTCGGGCGCAAGGCGATGCTGGTCGCGTCCCTGCTGCTGATGGGCGCGGCCACGGTCGGCGTCGGGCTGCTGCCCACCTACGACCGGATCGGGGTGGCGGCCCCGATCCTGCTGCTGGTCCTGCGGCTGCTCCAGGGGCTCAGCGCCGGGGGCGAGTGGGGCGGCGCGGCGCTGCTCGCCGTCGAGCACGCCCCGCCCGGCAGGCGCGGCCGCTACGGGCTGTACTCCCAGGTGGGCGTGCCCGCCGGGCTGATCCTGGCGCAACTGGTGTACGTGGCGGTGACGGCCGGGCTGTCGGAGGCGCAGTTCGCGAGCTGGGGCTGGCGGCTGCCGTTCCTGTTCAGCGTCGTGCTGGTCGCGGTCGGGCTGTTCATCAGGCTGCGGGTGACCGAGACGCCGGTGTTCCGGGCGCTGTCCGCCGAGCAGGCCCGCAGCAGGCGGCCGGTCCTCGACGTCTTCCGCGAGCGGCCGCGGGCGCTGCTGCTCGCCTCGGCCAGCTTCGTCGCCAACACCGCGATCGGCTACGTGTTCCTCGCCTACCTCCTGTCCTACGGCACCCAGGTGCTGAAGGTGAGCAGGAACCTCATGCTGGTCGTGGTGATCGTCGGCAGCCTGACCTGGCTGGCCGGGATCGTGGCCACGGCGATCTGGTCCGACCGGATCGGCCGCAAGCCGGTCTACCTGGCCGGCTCGGTGCTCCTCGTGGTCTGGGCCGTGCCGTTCTTCCTGCTGGTGGACACCAGGGTGGCGGCGCTGATGGTGGTCGCCGTGGTGGTGCTCAACGTGGGGCTCGCCGCGACGTACGGGCCGCAGTCGGCGCTGTTCGCCGAGATGTTCGAGCCCCGCTACCGCTACAGCGGGGTCTCCTTCTCGTACGCGGTCGGCGCGCTGCTCGGCGGCGGGTTCGCCCCGCTGGTCGCGACCGCCCTGCACGAGGCGACCGGCACGTCGATGTCGGTGTCGGCGTACATGGCCGGGGTCGGGCTGATCAGCCTGGTGGCGGTGCTGGCCATGCGGGAGACCCGCCCGCCCGTGGCCGGCTGAGTCAGGCCGTGGCGCCGCCGTCGATCACGTGGTCCTGGCCGACGACGAAGCTGGACTCCGGCGAGGACAGCCACAGCGCGGCGGCGGCGATCTCCTCCGGGGCGGCGACGCGGCCGATGGGCAGGGCGTCCCGCATGCGCTCGTCGCGCTCGGCGGGCGTCTCGCCGGGACGCGTGGACATGGGCGAGTCGATGGGGCCGGGGCTGAGGGCGTTGACGCGGACGCCGTCGGCGATGTGGTCGCGGGCGGCGGTGCGGGTCAGGTGGCTGACCGCGGCCTTCGAGGCGGCGTAGGCGGCGGCCCCGGCCAGACGCCAGTGGGCGCCCAGGTTGCTGGCCACGTTGACGATCACGCCGCCGCCGTGCTCGCGCATGTAGGCGATCTCGTGCTTCATCGACAGGAACACGCCCTTGAGGTTCACCGCGAGCACGGTGTCCCAGGTGTCCTCGTCGTAGTCGGCCACCGGCGCCAGCATGCCGAAGACGCCGGCGGCGTTCAGCGCCACGTCGAGCCCGCCGTAACGGGTGACGGCGGCCTCCACCATGGCGGCCACGGAGGCCGAGTCGGTGACGTCCGCGGTGAAGCCGGTGGCCCGGCCGCCCGCCGCCTCGATCTCCTTGACCACCGCGCCGAGTCGCGCGGTGTCCCGCCCGGCGGCCAGCACGGACGCGCCCTTCCTGGCGTACGCCAGCGCGGCGGCCCGGCCCACGACCCCGGTGGCCCCGGTGACAAGCACGACTTTTCCTTCGAACACCACAAACTCCTAGAACGATCGGTCTCAAATTTGCACGGCAATCATGGCCTGCTCGACCGCGTCGCGCAGGCGGCGCGGGTCGGGGTCGGCCCGCCCGAGCACGCGCAGGCCCTGGAGCAGCACGAGCAGGAACCTGGCCAGCGCGTAGGGGTCCTTCGACTCGGGGATCTCCCCCTGGGCGCGGGCGCGCACCAGCGCGGCGGCCAGCGCGGTCTCCAGCTCGGCCCAGCTCGCCGTCACCCGGCGGGCCAGCTCGGCGTCGCGCGAGGCGAACTCCACGGCCGTGTTGACGACCATGCAGCCGCGCCGCAGCTCGTCGGCGAGGATCTCGGCCACGTACGCGTCGAGGAAGGCGCGTACGGCCGGCACCGCGGGCCCCGGCTGGGCCAGCGGCTCGACCACGTTGCGCCGGGCCAGGTAGCGCTCCAGCGCCTTGACGTAGAGCTCCCGCTTGCCGCCGAAGGTGCCGTAGATACTGGCCCGCGCCACCCCCAGCCGCTCCACCAGGTCGGCCATCGAGGTCGCCTCGTAACCGCGCTCCCAGAACAGGTCGAGCGCCCGGTCGAGCGCGACCTCGGGATCGAACTCCTTGCTGCGTGCCACGCGGTGAAGCTACCACATTCAAGAACGAACGGTCTAATTAGAAGAGCCCCTACGGTTCGCGGAACTCCGGGGCCTGGCCGTCGTCCGGCGGGGTCTGGGGCGGGTTGAGGTATTCGAGCGGCGTGTCGTCGGCGACGGCCCGCTCGGCGGCGGCGGTCTCCTCCACCGGCCGCTGCCGCGGGATGCTCAGCAGGCCCAGGCTGTCCTGCTCGCCGCGCCGCCTGATGACGTCGTTGATCGCCTCGGCCATCTCCTCCCTGGAGTAGCTGCCCTCGGGCACCTCGTTGAGATGGGCCAGCATGTCGGCGGGGATGTGCACGTGCGCGGAGACCCGCGCGTACACCTCGCGCATCGCCACCCGGTCCCGTCCCTGGAACGCCTCGTCCAGGGCTTCCTGCAGTTCGTCCAGCACGGCCTGGTCAGTCATCGCGATATCCCTTCAGTAGGTCTTCGGCCTGTTCTGTCACGTCGTCCACCGAGACGTCGGCGACCCACGTCCCGTCGTGCTCGCAGCGTTCGGCCTCCGCGTCCACGCCGCTCGCGCCGCACGTCGGGCACCGGGTGGTCCAGGAGATCAGCGGCCGGTGCGCGGTCCTGCTGAGCGGCCCGGCGTTGATGACGTTGACGCACGAGTAGACGGCGACCGTGGGCGTGCCGACGGCCGCGGCGAGGTGGCGCGGCCCGGTGTCGTTGGCGACCACCAGGGCGCAGCGCTCGTACAGGGCGGCCAGGCCGCCGAGGGTGAGCGTGCCGACGACGGGGAGCACCGGGTGCGCGCGCCCGCGCATGGCCGCGACCGTCGCCTCCACCAGGTCCTTCTCGGCCCAGCTCCCGGTCACCGCGACGGGCCGGGCCAGCCGGTCGGCCACCTCGGCGAAACGTTCGGGGGGCCAGCGCCGCCGCGGGTCCGTCGCGCCCGGATGCAGCGCGACCAGCCCGGCCGGCGGCTCGCCGAACGACTCGGCCAGCTCCGCCCGGTCGCGGGCGGTGACGGCCACCAGCGGTTCCAGCCGCTCGGCGACCCCGCCGACCAGCTCGGCGACCTGGAGGAAGCGCAGCGTCTCGTGCTGGAAGGGCGTGTAGGGCACCCACCGGTCCAGTTCCTCGGCGTCCGGGGAGCGCAGCCCGGCGGTCACCCGCGCCCCGAGCGAGCGCACGAACGGGTTGGAGAAACGCCCGCCGCCGTGGATCTGCACCGCCAGGTCGAACGCCCGTTCCCGCAGCTCGGCGCGGGCCCCGCCGGGCACCGGGTAGCCGGTCTCCGACGTCGAGACCCCCGTGATCGGCGGCAGCGCGACCACTTCGTCCACCGGGCCGGGCCGCCCGGACAGGAACTCGGCGTGCCACGGCGTGCCGAGCAGGGTGAGCCGGGCGTCGGGATAGGCCAGCTTGATCGCCTCGATGGCCGGCAGCGCGACCAGGAAGTCGCCGATCGCGTTGGCCCGCAGGACAGCGATGCTCCGCACGCCCTCGACCAGGCCGGGCCGGGCCGTCATGAGGTCCCCGGCATGTAGTCGTAGCATTCCGCGCTCCTGTCCGCGACAGTGGTCGGCAGCTCCAGGTGGCCGGCCCGCCTGGGCGGCGGCCCGGTGCCCGAAGGGCCGTACATAGCGGCCCGGCTACCCGGCAGGGATGGCCCATAACTTCGGTTTCGGACGAACCTATTTGAGCTGGTATGCGTTTGATCTGGGCTTTTACAGGTACTCGCCCTCTATGGGCACCCTGAGGGAAGAGACGGTCAGCGCGGTCGTCGTCGGCGACGTCATGCTCGACTCGTGGCTGCACGGCTCGGCCAAGCGGCTGGCCCAGGAGGCGCCGGTGCCCGTGATGAGCCTGGAGGCGGTCGAGGACGCGCCGGGCGGGGCCGGCAACACCGCGGCCAACCTGGCTGCGCTCGGGGCCCGCGTCCGGCTCGTCGGCGTCGTGGGCGACGACGCCTGCGGCGACCAGCTCGTCCAGGCGTTGCGGCTGCTCGGCGTGGAGACGGATTTGCAGGCGGTGCCGGGGCGGCGGACCGCGCACAAGCGGCGGCTGGTCACCAGCGGCCAGCTCACCGCCCGCTACGACGAGGAGGACCTCGACGTCATCCCGCCCGAGGCCGAACGCGCGCTGCTGGCCCGCGTCTCCGCGGCCGTGGCCGGCGCTGACGTCGTCGTGGCCTGCGACTACGGCGGTGGCGTGTTCACCCCGGCGGTGCGCCGGGCGCTGGCCGGGCTGCCGCTGCTCGTGGTGGACGCGCACGCGGTCGCGCCCTGGGTCGAGTGCGCGCCGGCGGCGGTGCTGCCCAACTACGCCGAGGTGGTGGGCCTGCTCGGCGAGGCGGACGCCGCCGCCGACCGGCCGGCGTACCTGATGGCGCGCTCCGCGCAGATCCTGGCCGCCACCGGTGCCGGGATCGTGGTGACCACCCTGGACGGCGAGGGCACGCTGCTGCACCGGGCCGGCTGCCCGCCGTACCGGACCTACGCCCGGCCCGCGCCGCAGCACATGGCGACCGGCGCGGGCGACACCTACACCGCGGCCTTCTCGCTCTGGCTGGCCGCCGGCGCGACGCCCGAGGAGGCCGCCGAGGCGGGCCAGGCCGCGGCCGGGGTGGTCGTACGCCGGTCCGGCACGTCCATCTGCACCCGCTACGAGCTGCTGCGCGCCCTGCGCCGCCAGGAGGGCACCGTGCAGGCCGCCGAGCGCCTGGCCCAGCTCCTGGACGAGCACCGGCGCAGGGGCGAGCGGATCGTGTTCACCAACGGCTGCTTCGACGTGCTGCACCGGGGCCACGTCAGCTACCTGGAGCAGGCCGGGCAGCTCGGGGACGTGCTCGTGGTCGCGGTCAACAGCGACGCCAGCGTGACCCGGCTCAAGGGCCCGGGACGCCCGCTCAACCCGTGCGAGGACCGCATGTCGGTGCTGGCCGCACTGAACGACGTGGACTACGTGACCGAGTTCGACGAGGACACCCCGGAACGCCTGCTCAGGCTCATCAGGCCGGAGATCTACGTCAAGGGCGGCGACTACACCCCGGAGATGTTGCCGGAGGCGCCGCTGGTGCGCTCGCTCGGCGGCGAGGTGCTGGTGCTCGACTACCTGCCCGACCGCTCGACGACCGCCATCATCGGCCGCATGCGCTCGGTGCCCGGCGCCCCGGACGGTGCCACGCCCGTTCCGCCGGACGGGGTCAGGCCCGTTCCGCCGGACGGGGTCAGGCCCGTTCCGCCAGCACGTCCATGACCAGCGAGCGCACCATCCGCACCGCCTCCTCGACCGCCCCGCGCACCGGCTCGCTCAGCTCCACCAGCACGTCGTCGGTGACCAGCCGGGCCGGCTCGCAGCACAGCACGAGCACCCGCGCGGGCACCCGGCCCAGCTCGCGGGCCATGCGCAGCACCTTGACCGGGTCGAGGCCGTGGCTATCGGCCGCGATGCCGCCGGGGCCGTCCGGGCCGGGCATGTCCGGTTCGAGCAGGGTGAGCGTGCCCGGCGGCTCGCCGCGCGGCGCGGCGTCCACGAGGATCGCCGCCTCGTAGTCGCGCTGGAGCGCGTAGGCCAGGTCGAGGCCACGGCTGCCGAAGTCGAGCACGTCGGCGGGCAGGTCGTCGTCGGCCAGGCGGCGCACGACCTCGACGCCGAAACCGTCGTCGCCGAGGAAGACGTTGCCGATCCCGGCCACCAGGACGCGCGGGCGGCAGCCCCCTCCGACGGGTTCGAGCTCCTCGGCCGAGTAGAAGAACCGGTGGCACGGCAGCCTGGACTCGCCCAGGTCGCGCAGCGGATCGCCGGCGAGCGTGACGCCAACGTGGAAGCCGCCGACGTCGTCCCGCTCGACGCTCTCGATCACCGCGAGGCGGCCGTCGAGCGCGAGGTCGAGGATGTCGGCGCGGCTCTTCGGGCGCAGGCGCACCCGGCTGCCCGGGACCAGCCGCACGCCGTCGACGATCGCCTCGGCCGGGGCCGGCCGTTCCGTCGGGTACCGAGTGTCCATGTCACGTCTCCCGCATGGTGCCGTGCAGGCGCATGAGCTCTTCCGGGGTGAGCGCGGCGCAGTGGTCGAGGAGCTGGTCGATCTCCGTGTCGTCGAACGTGCCGCTCTCCGGCGCGACCTTGGGATGGTCGTAGAGGATGACCGGGGCCGACAACATCGTGTGCCGGTCGCCCTCCTCGCCCACCAGCACCGGCCAGGTGCCGATGTTGTGGCAGCCCGCGGCGAGCGCGCGCAGCCCTTCGGGCGGCTCCGTCAGCGAGACGAACCGGCCGCCGGGCGAGCTCACGACCGTGTGCGCGGAGATCAGGGTGTGCTTCATGGCCTCCACGCGCGAGTCGCCCTGCCACGGGCTGGTGTTCGCCACCCGGACGGTGAGCCGGAACAGGCCCTCGCGCAGCCGTTCGGCGAACACCTCGGCCCGGCCGCTCAGCGCCTCCCAGCCGCGCAGCAGCACGCCCTCGCCGTCGAGCCATTCGGCCCGCTGGCCCGGCGGCACGTGGATCTCCATGCCGGCCGGGCAGGCCAGCAGGTCGGCCAGGCGCAGCCCCGTCTCGGCCACCTCGCGCTCCTTGGCCTCCTCCCTGGGCAGGTGGCGGGCGCCGCCGACGGTCAGCTCGGGCACGCGGACCAGCTCGCCCTCGCGCTGCACGGCCACCTCGCAGGTGATCAGGTGCAGGAAGCGCACGTGCACGTCCACGACGTCGTCGCCGCCGGCCTCCAGCAGGCACTGGGTCTGGGTCAGCCACGGGTTGCCCTCGTGCGCCCGGCCGTAGGACTCGGGGTGCACGCCGCCGAACGTCCAGCGCCGCCGGTCGGGCGGGGCGGAGTGGCGGCTGGGCCACTGCAGGTGGCCCCCGTAGAGGACGGCGCGGGCTATGCGCCTCACGTGGTCCATCTGCCGGCCCCCACGCCGGGCGCCGACCGGACGATCTCGACCTGCTCGACCTCGGGGGCCGCGTCGCGCACGGCCCGGCGCACCGCGTCCGCCGAGCTCCCGTCGTCGTCCGGGAGCCGCAGGCGTACCAGGTCGCCCTCGACGGCGATCACCTCGGCGGCGGTGCCGCGCAGCGCGTCCTCGACCCGGGTCCGCACGTCGATCGGGTGCAGGTCGTGCAGCAGCAGCAGGTGTGCGACCACGTCGTCGGCGGCCAGCCGGGCGGCCAGGTCGTCGTCGGCCGCGGCCATGATCCGCGTCAGGCCCTCGCCGTAGAGGTCGAGCAGGGCCTGGGCCAGCTCGACGGCGGGCGGTTCGGCCCGTTCGAGCAGGCTCTCGATCCTGCCGATGCGTGCGTTCAGCGACATGACGCCCCCAGGACGGTCACGCCGTCAGGAAACCAGTCGTATTTAGCGGCATTCATCGGCCTTAAGCCCCCCAAGTGGCCATTGCAGAGGTTTAGCGATGGCGTCGTTCGGTATCCGATCAGTACCTCTACGTAGCGGGCATACCGCGTCGACGAAGGCGGCAAACCATGACCCAGACCCTGCCCACGCGTCCCGGGCTGTCCGAAGAGGCCCAGCCGGCGGAGAAGGAGAGGCGCGGCCACCCGATCCTGCGCGCCACCGCGCGCGGCGCCGTCGGCTCGATGGCCATGTCGGGGCTGCGGCAGCTCACCGTCTCGCTCGGGATGGTGGAGCGCACGCCGCCGGAGTCGGTTCTGCGCAGGACCGCGCCCCGGCTCTTCCGCAACGTCCCGGCGGAGCGCCGCCCGGCCCTGGTGGAGGCGGTCCACTGGTTGTACGGCGCGGCCGGCGGCGCCGCGTTCGGCCTGCTGCCCCGCGTGATCCGCGAACGACGCTGGGCCGGCCCGGTGTACGGCGTGCTCGCCTGGGCCGCCTTCGAGACCGGCATCGCCCCGGCGCTCGGCCTGCCCCGCAGCCGCGACACCGCCGCCGAACGCCTGGCCCTGCTGGCCGACCACCTGCTGTACGGCGCCGTCGTGGGCGCCTCGGCCCGGCCCCGCCCGCGCCGCTAGACCAGCCGGACCGGCCCGGCGTCGATCGGCACCCGGAACAGCGCGTACGGGTACCGCCGCCGGTCCTGCCCCTCCTGGAACCTGGCCTGCCGGTGCAGCTGGTTGGCGGTCACGTACAGGTGGCCGTCGGCCACCGACAGCGTGTCCGGCCACAGCAGGCGGGCGTCGTGGACCAGGGTGTCGATCGTGCCGTCGGGCGTCCGGCGCAGCACCGCGTTGTGCTCCCAGTCGGTCAGGTAGATGTGCCCGGCGTCGTCGGCCTCCAGGCCGTCGGCCGAGCCGCCCTTGTCGCCCTCGTCCCTGACCGTCGCGGCCACTTCGGCGTCGTCCAGCGTGCGGTCGATCAGGGCGTCCGTGGACACGCTGTACCAGCGGCGGGAGAGCAGCGGGCAGTACCAGAGCCGCTCGCCGCCGGCCGGGAGCGCGATGCCGTCGGCCCCCATCAGGACGGGCGACGGCGGCCCGTCCTGCGGCCGTTCCAGGAACGGCCGGCCCTCCACGACCGGCACGAAGTCCGGCGGCCGCTCCGCCTTGGTGCTCGGGTGGTCGTGCAGCCGGCGCCACGCCTGCCCGCTGGCCAGGTCGACCACGATGATGCCGTTGGGCCCCTTGTCGGCGGAGTCGGTGAGGTAGGCGACCCCTTTGCGCAGGTCGAACCGCACGTCGTTGAGATAGGACGTCTCCAGGGCGACACCGCGATCGAACATGATGACCTTGACCACGGTGTCGGTCTCCAGATCCACGCAGACGAGCTTCGGCCCGCCCTTCCTGGTGGGCCGGAACATCGGGCTGCCGGTGTCGAGGATCCACAGCCGGTCCAGGGGATCGACGACCACGCTCTGCACCGAGACCAGGCATTTCGACGGCTCGTCGGCCTCGGCGTTCCACTCCTGGTCGGGGTAGGGGACGGCCTTGCCGTCCCGCAGCTCGACCACGGTCGCCGGAACGTCGTCACCCCATTTGGGGAAGTTCACGAATATCCGGCCGGCACGGGAGACCGTGACGCCGGTCGGCATCGGGCCGGACTCGAAGGCGTGCACGAGCTCCAGCTTCCCGATGGGCTCATCGACCGGCTGAACGCCGTCGCGGCCGCTCCCCTTCGCCATGTTCCCCCCCGTTCCCCGACCCCGCCGGGCAACTGCCCAGCTCAGGCGGGGAGAAACAGCGCCCGCTCCAGCCACGGCCGCAGGACGGGCAGCACGTTGGCCGCCTGCATGGCCCCGGCGTGGTCGAGCCCGTCGAGCACCTCGACGTCCCAGCCGAGGGCCTCGATGGCGGCCCGCTCGCGGAGCACCGGGCCGGCGATGCTGACGTGGGCGCCGCCCCACCGCTCGTCGTAGACGATCTCGTCGGCGGAGCCGACGAAGCACAGGCGGGGGCAGGACAGGCGCACCTGGCTGTCGTCGAACCCGCGCAGCGCCCGGTACAGGGTGGCGAACTGCCTGGCCTGCCCCTCGCTCAGGGTCACCTCGGTGGAGGACCAGTCGCCCGGCTCGCCCGTCCCCGTGGCCGGCGGCGTGGCGCTCTTCGGCTCGACGGCCATCCGGTACGTGGCCTCGGTGACCTTCAGCATCTCGGCGTAGGGCCCGCCGAGCGGCGGGAAGCCGCCCATGACCAGCGCCGAGAGCCGGTCGGTGCGCAGGGCGAGCTGGAGGCCGCTGAGCGCCAGCCAGGAGTAGCCGTAGTAGGCGAACCGGTCGGCCCCTGCCGCGTCGGCCACCGACAACATGTCGGCCGCCACGTTGTCGGGGGTGAGCGTGTCCGGCTTGGGATGGGCCAGGACGTGGCCCTCGTAGTCGAAGGCCACGACGCGGAAGCCGTCGGACAGGCCGTCGATGAGCGAGCGGCCGAGCGCGGGGTCGGCCCCCCACTTCCGCATCTCCTCGGCCGCCTCGCCCTCGATCGGCTTGGGGTTGACGGCCAGGAGCAGGACCGGGCCCGAGCCGTGGACCTCCGTCTCGATGGTGCTTCCGTCGTGCAGCGTCGCCGTGGTCACCGGGGGCCTCCGTGAATTCGATACACCGTAAACTGTTGTCCTCGGCGAGGATAGCTTATGGCGTAAAGAGTCGCAAAGGGCTAGGCGTCGGTACGCAGCGCATGTCCGCGCCGTCCGCCTCCAGCCAGCGCAGCAGCAGGTTGGCCTTGGCGGGCACGTACGCGCCGGCGAGCAGGTCGCGCAGCTCCTCGGGCTGGCCGTGGTCCTCGGCGCAGCCGGCGAACACCGACCTCGCCTCGGTCCACAGCTCGGCCCGCAGCTCCGGGTGCCGCTCGGCCACGGCTCCGGCGATCTCAAAGAGGTTGTTGACGACCAGGCAGTACAGCAGCCGTTCCCAGCCGTAGGCAGGGCTCACGACGGGCGTGCGGGCGCCGGGCAGGCTGTGGCGGTCCGCGGTCAGCTTGACGCCCTCGTGGTCGCGGAAGATCGCCTGGCCGGGCAGGCCGCGCCCGTCCACGCCGATGAGCACGTTCTGCAGGTGGCATTCGAGCACCACGCCGTGGCGGAAGTAGGCGTGCAGCACCGGCGGCACGACGTGGTCGAGGTAGCGCCGCCACCACACGAGCGCCTCGGCGGCGTCGAGGCCGTCCAGCGGGTTGCCGGGGAAGCCCTCGCTGACCCCGGCGGCCAGCAGCGCCGTCAGCCCCGGCCGCAGGTGCCCGCCCAGCCCGTCACGGACGATCACCGCCAGCGCCTCGCCGCCGTCCCCGCCCAGCTCCAGGCTGCGGTAACCGCGGTCACCGAGGACGGCGGGCCGTGGCCGGTGCGCGGGCAGGTCGTCGAACGCCACGCCCAGCAGGTCGTCGATCAGGCCCAGCCAGCGCAGGTCGTGCAGCCACAGGCGGCGGATGTCGTTGGTGATCCGCACGTCCAGGCTGAACTTGCAGAACAGGTCGGCCTCCGGCAGGTACACCGTGCGGATCGAGGCCGTCGCCACCGCCCGCGCGGGCGTGACGCCCAGGTGGCGCAGCTCCTTGAGCCCGCCCAGCAGCTCCACCTGCCAGGGGTGGGCGGGCAGCAGCGTCAGGCCGTCGGGGGCGGGCGGGCCGAGCCGGTCGAGCGCACCGACGTCGCCCTGCTCGACCAGCGCCTCGGCGGGCACCCCGAGCAGCGGCAGCGCGAAGCTCGCGCGCGCCTCCGGCGAGTAGGGCAGCCAGACGTCCGGGCCCGATCCGCCGCGCGCCTTGGGTGCCGGGTGGTAGCGGTGACCGGCGACGAGCGCCTGCTCCGAGCGCAGGTACAGGTCGGCGGGCGGGGTGGTGGCGCGCTGGGCGGACAGCAGCGCGGCCATGACGTCCCGGCTCTCCATGATCTCCTTGGCCAGGGACGGGTTGGCGTGGCCGGTGCGCGTCCGCAGCTCGTCCTCGGTGAGCGCCACCAGGCCGGGCAGGGAGAGCGGGCGCGGGCCGTCGGGGGTGCGCAGGACGGGGGCGCCCGGGTACCGTCCGGGGCGGACGTGCAGGACGTGCCCGGTCGCGGGCAGCAGCCACCCGCCGTCCTCGGCGGCCGCGGGCTCGGCCACCTCGCGGAGCAGGCAGTTGAGCAGGGCCGTCACCGCGAGGGCCGTGGCCTCGTCCGCGGCCTGGTGGTCTTGCGCCTCGGGTGCCGGACCGGCCGGTGGGAGGAGGCCGTCGATATATGCCATGGCGACCTGTCCTACCCTTTTGTACCGATCAGTGTCCACAGGGTTCTCACCTGGGCATGTTCCTGTTGACGGGGGGGTTCATGCGGCATTCTGCGGCACGGTTCGCGAGGGAGCTGGCCGCCGTGCGCCCGGACCTCACGCCCGGCTACGCCGCGGCCCTGCCGGGGGCGCGGGCCGCCGTCATGGGACGGCTGTGGCGGGGCCTGCTCTGCGAGCCTTTGCCCGGTCTCGCCCCGCCGGTCGCCGCGGGTGGCGACCTGCGCGTGCGGCTCTCGGACGGACGCGAGCTGACCGGACGGGCCCGGCTGCCCTACGACCTGGCCGACGAGCCGGTGCTGCGGCTGGACGGCGTCCCGTACACGGACCCCGCCGAACTGCTGGCGGCGCTCGGCCTCCCCGGCGCGCAGGGACTGGTCGCCGACCTGGACAACAGCGTCGCCTCCCTGGCGTTGTCCCGGGCGGGCGCGGCCTCCCCGCTGCGCGAGCCGGGCCCCGAACGGTACGAGCAGAGCGTCGTGGACGGCCATCCCTACCATCCGGGCTGCCGCAACCGGCCCGGGGTGTCGGTGGCCGAGCAACTGGCGTACATGCCGGAGCACCGGCCCGTCGTCGCGCTCGACCTGGTGGCGGCGCCCGCCGCCAAATGCCTGGTCACCGGGCCGTGGCCGGCCTCGCTCATGGACGGCGACCGGCTGCTGCTGCCCGTCCACCCCTGGCAGACCCGGCACGTGCTGGCCGGGCTGGGGGTGCGCCCGTACGCGATCGGGGCGTTGCCGTGCCATCCGCTGATGTCCGTACGGACCCTGGCGCCCCTGGACGGCGGCCCGCACCTCAAGACGGCGTTCACCACCCGGATGACCTCCGGCGTCAGGGACATCTCCCCCGGCTCGGTGCGCGACTGCGTCCCCCTGTCGGACCTGCTCACCGCCCTGTCGGCGCGGCTCGGCGGCCGTCCGCGCATCGCCCGCTACCTGTCCGGGGCCGCGGGGGCCGTGCGCGGCGAGCACACCGCCGACCTGTCCGTCATGCTGCGCGATGCGACGCCCCGCGTGCCCGGCCACACCGTGCTGCCCGTCGCCGCCCTCACCGCCCCCGCCCAGTGGGACGCGCCGCGTGGCGAGCAGGCCGGCGAGTGGCTGGCGGCCTTCGCCGGCGTGGCGACGGCGGCGGCGCT
Organism: Nonomuraea sp. NPDC001636; assembly: GCF_040298265.1. NCBI lineage: Bacteria > Bacillati > Actinomycetota > Actinomycetes > Streptosporangiales > Streptosporangiaceae > Nonomuraea > Nonomuraea sp. NPDC001636. The sequence continues at coordinate 169,975 of NZ_JBEOZT010000017.1, read as the reverse complement.
CGGCCTGCTGGCCCTCGGGGTCGCGCTGGAGGCCCACGGCCAGAACCTGCTGGTCGTGCTGGACCGGCGGGGCCACCCGGTCGAGCTGGTCTACCGCGACCTGGCCGACGTGCGCATCAGCCCGGCCCGGCTGGCCCGCAACGGCTTCGAAACGCCGCCGGTCAGCCCCCGGCTGCTCAGCGACGACCCCGGCGTCCTGCACGCCAAGCTGTTCGGCTCGCTCGTCGGCACCACGTTCGGCAGTCTGGTCTCCCTGCTGGGAGAGGGCGACCGTACCGCCGAGTCACGTCTGTGGGCCGTCGTGGCACGGGCCGCGCGGCGGGCGTTCGACGCGCTCCCCGACACCGCCGACGTGCGCTCCGACCGCGCGGCCCTGTTCGGCGAGCGGATCCGGGTGAAGGCCCACCTGCTCGCCCAGCTCGCGGGCGCCCCGCCCGGCGACAGCTGGACGACCCTGCCCAACCCCCTCAGCCAAGGAGCCTCCTGGACCCTCGCTCACGCACGGTGAGCGCCTGGCTCTTTTCCCGCAGGAGGAGGAGTATGGGGCATGCAGCCGGACCCTGCTGCGCGTCGATCTTCGATCACGCAGAGTTCAGGGAAGGAGCGAATCCGATGATGCAGCTCTCAGTACGGCTCGTGCCCGTGGGCGACACCACCCTGGTGGTCGCCCTGGCGGGCGAGCTCGACTCGACGACCAGCCCCATCCTGGCCGCCTTCCTCGACCCCCTGCCGCGCTCGCGGGTGAAACACGTGATCGTCGCGGCGGGCGACCTCTGGTTCTGCGACCTGAACGGCCTCGAACAGCTCGCGATCACCCACCGGGCCATGCAGGAGAAGGGCGGCCACCTGGCCGTCGCCGAGGCCCAGCCCGCGCTGTGCCGCCTCATCGCGCTCATGACCGAGCACGGCGGCACCGCGATCCCCCTGTTCGGCACGATGCCCGACGCCCTGGCCGGGACCGGCGTCGAGATCTACGAGCAGACCGGCCCGCCCAGGCCGGTCAGCCGCCACCTGGCGTGCTTCCGCCGGGCCCGCGACCCCCGCTCCGAGCAGCACCACGGCACCCGCAGGCTGCGGCCACAACGGGACGAGACGCCCATCATCCCCGACCGCCAGGAGAACCTGCCGCCGCCCGGCCGCTGGTCCGCGATCGTCGGCCGGCTGCGCGCGGCCAACGCCGACCTGCAGCGCGCGAACGACGAGCTGCGCTCGGCCAACGCCGAGCTGCGCCACACCAACGACGCGCTCACCGCCCGCGCCGCCGAGCTGCGCCGCGCCAACGACGCGCTGGTCGCCCGCACGGCCGAGCTCGACGAGGTCGGCCGGATCACCGCCTCGCTGGTCCACGGGCTGGGCGACGCAGCGGTGGTGCTCGACGCCGACCTGCGGGTGCTCATCTGGGGGGCGGGGGCCGAGGAGTTATGGGGGGTGCGGGCCGGGGAGGCGGTGGGCCGTCCGCTGGCCTCGCTGGGCACGGGGTTGCCGGTGGAGCGGATCGTCCCGCTCGTGCGCGACACGCCGGCCGGGGGCACGGCCCGGGGCGGAGCCAGGAGGGTCGCGCTCGACGTGGTCAACGGACGGGGCCGGCCGACGCGGCTCACCGTCGAGCTGTCCCGGCTGCGTCCCGGCGACGACTCCGGGCACGGCCTGATCATCGCCATGAAGGTGCCGCGCCCCGGCGACTCACATGATCGCTAGCTGACCGCCGTCGATCACCAGCTCGGTGCCGTGCACGTCGATCCGGTCGGTCGCGGTGTCCACGTAGTACATCAGGCGCTCGTCGGGGCTCCAGCCGACGCCGTTCGAGATCGTGACGCCGTCCAGCACCTTGTCGCACGTGAGGTCCTGGGCCAGGCGGTAGAGCGAGCCCGCGCCGGGGGTGTCGTCCTCGGCCTTGGTGCCGGCGAAGAAGCGGCCCGCGCGGTCGCAGGCGCCGTCGTTCATCCGGTTGCCCTCGGGCTCGGACGGCCGGGCGACCAGTTCGGTGCGGCCGTCCGCGTGCCGGGCGAAGCCGTCCCTGAGTGCCAGCATGAGGCCGCCGGAGGCGTGCGGCACGGCGACGCCGACCGGCTGGCCCAGCTCGATCGTCTCCCGCTCGTCGCCGGCCGGGTCCAGCCGGTGGACGTGGCCGGCGGGGATGTCCACCCACAGCAGGGTGCCCGTGGCGGCGTCCCACCTCGGGCCCTCCGCGAGGGCGGCGCGGGGGACGGGGACCTTCTCCAGCTTCATGCCCATGTGCCCTTTGGTCCGTGATACGGAATGGGATTCCGCGTACTGTCCGACCGTAACTGGTTGAGGTCCCTTTGGGGAGAGGGGGAAGTAGCCGACGCCACCGCCCGATGCGGGGGGCTGGCGCGGCAGGGGCGGGTGGCTTGGGGGTGGGTCAGACCTGGGCGGAGATGGCGCGGCGGAGGCCGTGGCCGACCTCTTCGAGGCGGGCGACGGACATGCGGTCCTTGATCGCGGTCACGCTCACCGCCGCCACCGGCGCGGTCTTGCCCAGGAAGACCGGCGCCGCCACGCACCGCACCCCCGGCTCGTTCTCCTCCAGGTCGAGCGCGTATCCCTGCTGCCTGACCTGGTCGAGGTGGGTGGCCAGCTTGGCGGGGTTCGTGATCGTGTTCCTGGTCCTGGCGGCCAGCGGCCCGTAGCGCTCGGCCCACGCCTTGACCGCCTCGTCCGTCGGGTACGTCCAGGCCAGCAGCGCCTTGCCCACGCCCGTGCAGTGGGCCGCGTTGCGCCCGCCGACGACCGAGGTCATGGTGATCGACCGCACCGCCTCGACCTTGTCCAGGTAGACGACCTCGTCGCCGTCGAGCATGGCCATGTGCACGGTCTCGGAGAACTCCTCGCTCAGCCGCAGCAGCAGCGGCCGGACGAGCGTGCGCAGGTCCATCGTCTCGTAGAACCGGAAGGCCGTGGCCAGCATCTCGGTGCCGAGGAAGTACGGCCCGCTCGGCTCCGGCTGGGCCGCGAAGCCCCGGTGCTTCAACGCGCCGAGCAGGCGGTGCAGCGAGCTCTTCGGCAGCCGCAGCCTGGTGGCCAGCTCGTCGAGCGTCACTCCCCTGCTGTGTCTCCCGATCTCCTGCAGGATCAGCAGGGCACGATCGACGCTCCCCACAGGGGACTGGGTCTCAGCCACTGAACTCTCCCTCGCCTGTTCCGCTGATCGGAATGCTAGCGCGTAATACGGAACACTCCGTACACGCGGTCGCACAGTGGTCGTCTCAGCGTAGTCAGCACAGCCCTGTGTCAGCACAGAGCTGCGGGAAAGGAACGGGCGGCTACGCCCGGCGGGGGTCGAGCCCGGCGACCGGGATGCGGCGGAAGGCGATGCTCTCGTACGGCCCGAAGTCGCCGGTCTCGAACAGCAGCCCCACCGTGTCGCCGTCCACCCTGACCAGGTCGGAGTAGGCGGCGGGCAGGCCCGACACGGTGTGCACCGGATGCCAGGTGACCCCGGCGTCGGTGCTCGCCCGTACCGTCATCAGGGCCCGCGCGTCGGGCGCGGCCGGGCCGGAGAACAGCAGCACGCCGGGCGGCTCGCACCACAGCACGCTGCCCTCCACGACCGGCCCCGTCAGCCCGGCCTGGGGGCGGAAGGGCAGGTCGAGCCGCTGCCCGCCGTCGGAGGAGCAGGCGTCGGCGCGGGTGCCCGGCGCGGCGGAGTCCGTCCTGGCATTGAGGTAGAGGCGGCCGTCGGGCAGCTCGGTCGCGGTGGTCTCGTTGACGTTGACGTAGCCGTCGGGGTTGTCGTCCACGTAGCCGATGCGCCAGGTACGGCCGCCGTCGTCGCTGAGCAGCGCGTGGCCGCCGTTGTAGCGGCCCTCGGTGCCGTCGTCCGAGCCGGACGGGGGCAGGGAGTGGTTGCCCGGCACCACGACGCGCCCGCTGCGGAGCCGGACGGCGTGCCCGGGGCCGGTGGCGTACCAGCGCCACTCGGGACGCTTGACCTGGGCGGTGATCTCGCGCGGGGCCGGCCAGCTGACCCCGTCGTCCGCGCTCACCTGGACGAACACCCGCCGCCCTTCAGCCGCCTGCACCTGACCCCGCCTGATCTTCTCCTCGGTCGCCGACGGGCCCTGCCGGACCGTGACGAGCAGGATCCGGCCGTCGTCCAGCACCACGGGCGCGGGGTTGCCGACGGTGCCGCGGTTCGGTTCCGTGGCGACCACCTGGAGCGGACCCCACGTCAGCCCGCCGTCGGCCGACCGCCTGAGCACCAGGTCGATGTGCCCCGAGTCGCCGGCCGACCCGCGCCGCCCCTCGGCGAAGGCGAGGAGCGTCCCGGCCCCGGTCACCACGACCGCCGGGATGCGGAAGGTGTGATAGCCCTCGGACGCCGCCCGGTACACCACCGACGTGGGGTGAGGAGTCATGCGCGAACGCTAGGCGCCGCAGGTGAACGTCTCCCGACCTCCGGCGGACGTCCCGGTGCCAGCCCGGCGGCCAGGCAGGCCAGCGGGAGAGCCGGCACGACGTACCGCACGTCGTACCCGCTCAGGAAGGACGGCGCCACGACCAGCACGGCGGCGGCCACGCCGGGCAGCAGCGCGTCCGGCCGCCGCCGTACGGCCGCCACCGCGAGCGCGCCCCCGAGCAGCGCCAGGAGCACCGGGTACGGCAGGTAGCCGAAGCGCTGGTAGGCCCGCAGCCAGCCCGCGTAGGGCTCGACGATCCGGGTGTCCGCCGGCCCGCCCTCGTACGCCCCGGCGATCCGCCGTACGGACGCGCGCAGCGGACGCTCCTCGTAGGGGAACCAGTACGGATTGACCTTCCTGTCCGACACCTTCCTGGCCGTGGTGCGCTCCCAGCGCAGCAGCCACCGCAGGTCGCGCCCGACGGCGGCCAGGTAGGCACCGGGCTGGGCGAGGACGGCCTCGCGGGCGAAGCGGCCGGCCAGCGCGTTCCGGTCGCCGGGGACGGCGTCCAGGGTGGGCCCCCACATCCAGTGGGCGGGAGAGGGCCGCCCGGCCACCGGCGTCCTCGGGCAGAGGGGGGCCAGCTCGGGCTCCGGCCTGATGACCGAGCAGTCGGCGAAGGTCATCGTGCGGGCCCACAGGAACAGGCCGTCGGCCTTGGTCAGGCCGAAGGTGCCGCTGGTGGCCCACATCCAGGAGGCGTACCCGAGCAGCGGCGCCGCGCCCGCCAGGACCAGGCAGAGCAGCGCGCGCGGCCCGGGACGGCGCAGCAGCAGGCAGGCGGCGGCCACCACGAGGACGGCCACCCCGATCGTGCGGGTGACGGCGGCCAGGCCGAGCAGCACGCCGCCGGCGGCCGCCGTGGCCGGGGTGAGCCGGCCCGACAAGGCCAGGATCCCGGCCGTGACCAGCACGGTGAACAGCGCGTCCGCCATGATCATGTGTTCCAGCAGGATCAGGAACTCGTCGTACAGCAGCGGCGCGACGGCGGCCGTCGCGCCCCAGCCGGGCAGTCCGCGCCGCCGCAGCAGGGCGTAGACGGCCACGGCGAGCGCCAGCCCGAGAGCGTGCTGCACGGCGGCCACCAGCGCCAGGCTCTTCCCGGGCCCGAGCGCGGCCAGGAAGATCGAGTACCCGAGCGGCCGGAACGTCCCGGGCACGAGGTCGCCCGCGGCCTCCAGATAGGAGAACGAGTCCGCCCAGAACCACAGCGCGGGCCGGTACCCCGCCATCGCGAGCAGCCGCAGCGCGACGGCGGGCACCAGCGCGACCAGCAGCGCCCGATGCCGCCCCAGGCCGTTTCCGGGCAGCACGAACACAGGAGACGGCGCCGGCATGGGGAAGCTCCTTCATGGGGGGCCGAGCGGGCTCCCCCGGACGGCGCGGGCATCTACCCGGTCTCTCCGTCGCGGGCCGAAAGGGTTCACGCCCGTGGCCACCGCGGGTGGCGCGAGCAGGGCATGAAAGAGTGCGAATCGAAGACGAGTGTGGGGAGGCAGCGTGGCTGAGGAGTTCGACGTCATCGTGATCGGGGCCGGTCCGGCGGGCGAGAACGTCGTCGCGCGGGCGGTGCGCGGCGGGTTGAGCGCCGCGATCGTCGAGGAGCGGCTGGCCGGCGGCGAGTGCTCCTACTGGGCGTGCATCCCGAGCAAGGCGCTGCTGCGCCCGGTCGACCTGGCCGGCGAGGTGTCCCGGGTGCCGGGGCTCTCGCTCGGACCGATCGACGTGGCCGCGGTGCTCGCCCGGCGCGACGAGGCGGTCTCGCGCTACGACGACTCCGGGCAGGTGAGCTGGGTCGAGGGCGTGCCGGCGGAGTTCGTCCGCGGCCGGGGGCGGCTCGACGGCGAGCGGCGGGTGGTCGTCACGACGCCCGACGGCGGCGAGCGGGTGCTCACGGCCCGGCAGGCGGTCGTGCTGGCCACCGGCAGCACGGCGGCGGTCCCGCCGGTGCCGGGCATGGCCGAGGCGAAGCCGTGGACCAGCCACGAGGTCACCGCCGCGACGAAGGTGCCAGAACGCCTGGTGGTGATCGGCGGCGGCGTGGTCGCCTGCGAGATGGCGCAGGCCATGCACGGGCTGGGGGCGCGGCAGACGACCGTGCTGGTGCGCGGCGGCGGGCTGCTCGGCCGGATCGAGCCGTTCGCGGGCGAGCTGGTGGCCCGGTCGTTCGGCGAGGCGGGCATCGACGTGCGCCTGCACACCGACGTGGTCAGGGTCGAGCGGCCCGAGCCGGGCGGCAAGGTGACCGTGCACCTGTCGGAGGGGCCGCCGCTGGAGGCCGACGAGCTGCTGGTGGCCACCGGCCGCAAGGTCGCCACGCGCGGAATCGGGCTGGACACGGTCGGCCTGCCCGACGACGCGCCCGTCGAGGTGGACGACAGCATGCGTGCCACCGGCGTGCCGGGCGGCTGGCTCTACGCCGTCGGCGACGTCAACGGCCGCGCGCTGCTCACCCACATGGGCAAGTACCAGGCCAGGATCTGCGGCGACGTGATCGCGGCGCGGGCGCACGGCGACGACCTGCCCGCCATGCGCGACCTGGCCGGCGGCTTCGGCGCGCCGCAGGTGGTCTTCACCGACCCGCAGGTCTGCGCGGTCGGCCGTACGGAGGCCGAGGCCAGGAAGGCCGGCTTCCGGGTGCGCGCGGTCGAGTACGACCTCGGCTCGGTCTCAGGCGCGTACCTGCTCGGCGACGGCTACCGGGGCCGTGCCAAGGCCGTGGTGGACGAGGACAGGAAGGTGCTGCTCGGCGTCACCTTCGCCGGTCCCGGCGTCGGCGAGCTGCTGCACGCCGCCACGATCGCGGTCACCGGCGAGGTGCCGCTCGACCGGCTGTGGCACGCCGTGCCGTCGTTCCCGACCGTGAGCGAGATCTGGCTGCGGCTGCTGGAGACCTACGGGTTGTAGGCGACGTCCGACGTCCCCCCGGACCATGTCGGGGGGACGGGCGGCGGGACGGCGCCCACCGTCAGCTCCGCCACGGTCTCCTCGACGCTGCCGCGCAGCTCGACGTGTGAGAGCAGGTCCGTCAGCCGCAGCACCGACAGCAGGTGCTCGGACGGGCCGACCACGATGATCCGGCCGCCCGGCTCCGCCTCCATCCGCTGGATCGCCGTGGCCAGCACGCCGATGGCGGAGGAGTCGTAGAAGACCAGGTCGGCCAGGTCGAAGACGAGGACGGGTCCGGGCGACCAGTCCCACACCGCGTTGATGTGGGCGCTGAACCTGACCCGTCCCGCGTGGTCGAGCTCGCCCGTGGCGCGCACGACCGTGCACTGCTGATGCCGGATCGTCTCGATGCTCAAACCGTTCCCGCCCACCCATGACAACTGCCCTCAGAGCGGTGTTATCACCGGTGATCGCCAGTTTTCCCGCCGAAACGGCCGACTTTCACCGGCTGTCGCAGGTCACACGGGTCAAGGGGCTCCCGCTAGTCCGAGGTGCCGGACTCCAGCGTCGGCAGGACGCCCGGCACCCGCTCGATCACCACGAGGAACGGCGAGACCGTCGGGCTCGGCAGGACCAGCTCGGTGACGTTCCCGTGGACGGTCTGCCCGAAGGGCCCGGCCACGCCGTCCCTGAGGCTGTAGACGCGCTCCACCGTGGGGGCCGCCGTGCCGAGGAGCTTCCTGGTGGCGTGCCGCAGCCAGCGCAGCTCGCTGTTGACCCGCCGCCAGGTCGCCGGGATCATGCTGGCCGCCTCCGCCTTGGTGCCCAGCCGGAGCGTGATCCGCCCGCTGGCCCCGAACGTGTCGCGCAGCACCGGGTTGACCACGAACATGCCCGCCCGCAGGACGCGCACGCCCTGCCGGTTGACGTTGGCCAGGCCGCCGCCGCTGATCAGCGACGACAGCTCGCAGCGGGAGCCGTCGAGCGTGTCGGGGTCGTAGTCGACCTCGGGCGGCTCCTCGAACACGATCTTGTTCAGCCGCAGCCCGGCCGCCCCGTCCTCCTGGATCCGGCCGGACAGGAACGTGCGCACCTCGTCGCAGACGCCGTCGCCCTCCATGACGTCCAGGGCCTCGACGCAGATCAGCCCGTCGTCCGGGATCTCCTCGGGGGTCAGGTCGAAGGCCACGCGGGCGTGCGGGTTGCGGCCGCGCAGCAGCACGCACTGGCGCAGGCGGCCCTGGGAACGGATCTGGACGCATCGGGGCGTCGTGAAGTCGGGGCCCGTCCTGCCGGTGTGCCAGCCGCTGACCGACCGCTCGTCCATGGACAGCGACATCTGCACCCGCAGCGGCCGTCCCTGCGCGGACACCTTGAAGCCGACCAGCCCGGACGTCTCGAACCTGCCCACGATCTGGCTGCCCCGGTGCAGCCGGTCGATCACCTGCAGCGCGGGGAACCGCCCGCTGGTCACGTGGACGGGCGGGATCGCGGGCAGGATCACCGGGTCGAGCTCTGTGATGGGTCCTGTTCCGGTCATCGGGCGCTCCTCGCGGGGGTCAGTGTGGTCTTGGCCAGGTCCTGGAAGTCGAATCGGGTGAGTACGGGGTCGCGGCGCTCCCACATGCGGCGCACCGCCTCGAAGAGCGGGTCGCCGTCCGGCTCGGCGTGCCGCAGGGAGACCGCCAGGGCCCGCGGATAGTCGGGGCCGAGCTCCCAGCGCGGCAGGATCTGGGTCGGCACGTCGGCGCCGCAGCGGCGCAGCCACAACCACAGGCGGGCGCGCTCGCGCTGCTCCGGGCCGAGGATCGTCTCCGCCTTGCCGTGCACGGCGACGGCCTCGGCGAGCCGGTCGCGCAGCTCCTCCGGCGTGCGCGCGAGGTGGGTGGCCCCGCAGGCGGCGCCCTCCGACCAGCCGGCCTGGATGACGGGGACGCCGAAGGCGGGCAGGTCGCTGCCGCCGAACGTGACGGCGACGTCGGTCATGCTCCACAGGATGTTCGGCGACAGCAGGCCGGAGCGCAGGCGGTCGAGGAACAGCCAGTTGGCCGACTCCTCGGCGGCCGCGTACCGCTCGGTCTCCTCGAACAGCTCGGTGTCGCGGCCCGGCATGTGGCCGAACACCGTGACGGTGGGCCGGCCGGGGTCCAGGCACAGCCTGGAGCAGCCGTAGAGGCGGAGCTGGCGGCGTTCGGTGTCGGTGCGGACCTGGTAGCCCTCCTTGGCCCGCCAGGCCGTACGCTCGGCGCTCGGCCGGATCGCCTCCCTGTTGGGCCAGATCTGGTGCTCGAAGAACTCCGCGACCCGGCCGGGCAGCTCCTCGCCGAAGGAGACGGGCGTCTCACCAGGGAAGAGCGCGTACGCCTGCAGCGACCCGGTGCCGTGCACGTGCACGACCGGGATGTCGGTGCGCACGCCGGGATCGATCCGGCTGGTCACCAGCGCGTCGGGCGGCCCCAGGTCGGCGGCGGCCCCGAACGCCTCGGCCAGCGGCCGCCACCGCGGGTCGGTGAGCACGACCAGCCGGGCCGACAGCAGCCCGCACACGGCCTTGGCGACCAGGACGGTGCGCACGACCGCCCGGACGTCCTCGTCGAACGCCTCGGCCACCACGCATCCCGTGTCGCCCGCGCCGTCCCCCCAGTACGCCCTGGCGGCCGAGACCAGTTGATCGACCTGCTCCTCGTCGTCCACGACACGACGCATGAAACCCTCCACCAAGGCCAGGAAGAATCGCCCCGGTGAACGTTGCCAGACCCTCGCGCGCGCACCCGCGCGACAACACGCTTCTTTGCCCGGCGCTGCCCGAATCTCAGACGGCCTCGACCTGGTCGATGACGAAACGGCTGTTGGGGACGGCCGGAGCGCGCCACGACGGCATGCGCAGGTCCTGGGCCGGCACGCCGTAGGTCATCCAGCGGGTCAGCGCGGTCACCGCCAGCTTCATCAGGTCCACGGTGATCCACTCGCCGGGGCACCGGTGCCCCTCGTAGTGGTCGCCGCCGCCCTGGGGGACGAAGTCGTACTCGCCGCCGTCCCATTCGGCGAACCGTTCCGGGCGGAACTCTCCTGGGCGGTCCCACAGGCGCGGGTCGTGGTCGATGCCGTACAGGTCGAGCAGTGTCCGCCGGCCCTGCGGGAAGTGCTCGCCGTTCCAGGTGAAGGGCTTGGCCACCTTGGCGGCGACGAACGGGAAGAACGGGTAGAACCGGCGCACCTCCTGGACGAAGTGCTCGACGAACTGCCCGTCGCCCTCGCGGACGCGCTCGTAGTACTCCGGGTGGGCGTGCAGGGCCATGGCCGCGAACGTCACGAACCTGGCCACCGCCACCGTGGGCCGCAGCACGTTGTGCAGCTCGACGGCCGCGGTCCTGGCCGGGAGCAGGGTGCCGTCGGGGTCGCGGTAGCCGGCGATCAGGCCGGTCACCGTGCCGGCGAAGCGGCCGGGGTCCTCGCGGGCGAAGCGGATCAGGCCGGACAGCCACAGGTCGCCCTTGATCCGGGCGTACCGGCCGCGCAGGTAGCGGGGGCCGAGCCCGCCCGCGCCCTCGATGGCCGCCTGGAGGGTGGCGGTGACCTCGGGCACCCGCGCGGGCGGCAGCGGCACGCCCGTCCAGTCGCAGACCGCCTGGCACAGCAGCCTGCTGACCTCCTCGTACAGCATGACCCGCGGCCTGCCCTGCCAGGCGCGGATGCGCTCGCGCCAGCGCCGGCCGGCCAGCTCCGCCAGCCGGTCGCGGCCCTCCCGGTTCATCAGGGACATGAACATGGCCTTGCGCGCCCGGTGGGTCTCGCCGTCGAGGGCCTGCACGCCGTTGCGGCCGAACAGCGTCGCCTGGAGCCGCCGGGGCGCGGCGCCGTCCCGGACGAACAGCTCGGGGTCGTAGAAGACCTCGGCGGCCTGCGCGCCGGTCATGCAGATGGTCGGCTGGAGCAGCAGCCGCGTCTCGAAGACGTCGGAGCCGAGCCGCCGCGCCCGGTCGCCGATGAAGCGGTACGGGTCGAGCAGCAGCGGCAGGGTGTCGTCCAGGACCGGCTTCCGGCGGGGAGCGGTGACCGGCTCACGGACCCGCGTCTGCTCGCGTGGCAACACTCGGTGAGAAGTCATGACCACGCCCTATCCCCGCAGACCCACAGGAAACGAATTCGACGGGAAACCCGGCGAACCAAATCCCGTGCTTCGGCGTCTCACCCGGGGTAGAAGCATCCACCGCCGGCGTGCGCTTCGTCTTTTTACAGAGAGCAGGTCATGGGCGGGTTTAGGATGCACCCAAAAGCCGAGATGGGGAGGTTTTTCCGCATGGGTTCCCGAATGTCGAGCATCGTGCGCCTGACCGGGGCTGCGATGGCCGCGGGAGTGGTGGCCGCGGCCATCGCGTTGCCGGCGGTCGGCGGCACCGGAGCGATGTTCGTCTCGGCATCCGAGGAACTGAACATCAAACCGGAAGACCTCAAAGAACCGCCCCTCGCCGAGAAGACGACGGTCCTCGACGCCAAGGGCAACCAGATCGCCCAGTTCTACGAGGAGTACCGCGAGAACGTCTCGCTCGACCAGGTGGCCGACATCATGAAGACGGCCATCATCTCCATCGAGGACTACCGCTTCTACGAGCACGGCGCGATCGACATCGAGGGCACCGTGCGCGCCCTCGCCAAGAACCTCAGCAGGGGCGGCATCGCCCAGGGTGGCTCCTCCATCACCCAGCAGTACGTCAAGCAGGTGCTGCTCAACTCGGCCACCACCGAGAAGGAGAAGAACGCGGCCCTCGAAGCCAGCTACGCCCGCAAGCTCAAGGAGCTGCGCTACGCGATGGCGGTCGAGGAGAAGTACAGCAAGAACGAGATCCTCGGCAAGTACCTCAACATCGCCTACTTCGGCGCCGGCGCGTACGGCGTCGAGGCGGCGGCCAAGCGGTTCTTCGGCGTGTCGGCGGCCGATCTGACGCTCTCCCAGGCGGCCACGCTGGCCGGCGCGGTCCAGGACCCCAACCGGACCGACCCCAACCTGGGCAAGGAGTCGCGCGCGCAACTGCTCAACCGGCGCAACGTGGTGCTCGACCGCATGCTGGAGCTCAAGAAGATCACGCCTGAGCAGCACGAGGAGGCCAGGGCCAAGAAGCTCGGCTACAAGGGCACCCCGCTGCCCGGCGGCTGCGGCGCCAGCCAGTACCCGTACTTCTGCATGTACGTGCGCAACGAGATCCTGAGCAACCCGGCCTTCGGCAAGACCAAGAAGGCCCGCACCCAGTTCCTCAACCGGGGCGGCCTGGAGATCAAGACCACGATCGACCCGAAGATGCAGGAGGCCGCCGAGGAGGCCATCAAGAAGCACGTCTACGCCTCCGACAACCCGGTCGCCTCCGAGGCCCTGGTCAAGCCGGGCACCGGCGAGATCAAGGCCATGGCCGCCAGCCGCAAGTACGGCAACTCCAGGCGCAAGCACGAGATGTCGTACAACGTGGTGGCCGACGCGGTGCACGGCGGCGGCGTCGGCTTCCAGGCCGGCTCGACGTTCAAGACGTTCACCCTGCTCACCGCGCTCAAGCAGGGCATGAAGATCAACGACGGCTTCAACGTGGGCAGCGGCTACACCGCCCCCAACTACTGGGCGTTCAAGAACTGCAAGGGCCAGAACGTCGGCGACCCGAGCCACACCGTCACCAACGACGAGGGCGGCGGCGGCTTCAAGTCGCTGGCCACCGGCACCTGGGGCTCGGTGAACACGTTCTTCATGACGCTGGAGCAGAAGGTCGGCCTCTGCAAGGTGGTCGAGACCGCCAAGTCGCTCGGCATCAAGCGCTCCGACGGCGGCAAGCTCCAGGAGTTCGAGACGTTCACGCTCGGCATCAACGAGATGGACCCGGTGACCGTGGCCACGGCCTACGCGGCGATCGGCGCGCGCGGCAAGTACTGCCCGCCGACGGCCATCACCCAGATCACCGACCGCAACGGCAAGGTGACCGAGTACAAGCCCAAGTGCACGCAGGCGTTCGACCCCGAGGTCGCCGACGCGGCGGCGAACATCCTGTCCGGCGTCTTCACCAAGGGCACGATGCGCGCGGTCGGCGGCATCGGCCGTCCGGCGGCGGGCAAGACCGGCACCACCGACGACCAGGCCACCGCCTGGTTCGCCGGGTTCACCCCCGACCTGGCCGGCGCGGTCAGCATCGGCGACCCGCGCGGCTCGACGACCCACAAGCTGAACGGCATCACCATCGGCGGCCAGTACTACTCCTCGGTCTTCGGCGCCTCCATCCCCGGCCCGATCTGGAACGCCACCATGAAGGCCGCGCTCAAGGGCACCCCGCCGACGGCCTTCACCCCGGTCGACTCCTCCCGCTTCGGCGGCTGCGGCCAGGGCTGCGCACCCCGCAGGCAGGAGCCCGACGACAACAGGGACCAGGGCCTCACCGACGTCAACCCCGACGGCGACTTCGGCCCCGGCCAGGGTTACCAGAACGGCGACGGCAACGGTCACGGCCGCGGCCGGGGCAGGCGCTAGAGACGGACGTCCAGGGGTATCCGGCGCGTCCCGGATACCCCTAACGGATGGTCAATATGTCGTGATCGACCTGCGGCGGGAAAACGTCCGGCGGTGACCACCGCCCCCACCTGAGCAGATTCGGCGGGCGTCCGCACACCGGGACGCACCCCCTGCAAAGGCCCTGTTAACAGCGGCGAAACATTGGTAACGTGGGAGCGCTCCCAGGATCTTTCCGCGAGGTGCTCCATGACCGAGCAGCCCACACTGGCACAGGTGGCGGCCGCTGCAGGGGTTTCCCCCGCGACCGCATCTCGAGTCCTCACGGGCTCGGTGCGGGTCAGTACCTCGACCCGCCGGCAAGTCTACGACGCCGTCTCCCGCATGGGCTACGTCCGACAACGCGCGCCCAGGGGCAGCGCCGCCAAGACGCTGACCGACGGCGTCACGGCGGTGATCTGCGACCATCTCCCCCGCCTGTTCTCCGAGCCCTACTACGCCAGGCTCCTGTCCGCCGCCGGAGCGGTGATCGCCGAGCACGGCACCCACCTCATGGTGACGACCGTGACGCCCACCTCCTCCACGCTCCCCGCGCTGTCGGGCGCCGTCCTCATCGTCGGCGCGCGCGAACGCCATCCGCTGGCCATCAAGCTGTCCACCGCCGGCATCCCGGTCCGCAACATCGGCCGGCCGCCCCACGACCTCAAGCTGCCCTACGCCGACGTGGACAACCTCGACGGCGGCCGGCAGGCGGCCGAGCACCTGCTGTTACAGGGCCGCAGGAACGTGGCGGCCATCGGCGGCCCGCCCTCCCTGCCCGCCGCCCGCGACCGGCTCGAAGGGCTCGTCCGCACCCTGCAGTCGGCCGGCGCCCCCGACGTGCCCGTGGCCTACGGCGACTTCACCGCGGCCTCGGGCACGCACGCCATGCAGTGGCTGTTACGCCACGCGCCCGGCCTCGACGCCGTCTTCGTCGCCTCCGACCTGATGGCGGCCGGCGCGATCCAGGCGCTGCGCCGGGCCGGCCGCAAGGTGCCCGCGGACGTCGCCGTGATCGGCTTCGACGACGCCCCCGTGGCCCGGCACACCGTCCCGGCGCTGACCACCATCCGCCAGCCCGTCGAGGAGCTCGCCACGGTCGCCACCCGCCTGCTCCTGACCGGGGCGACGGGGATCGACCCCGTCCTCCCCACGGAACTGGTCATCCGTGAGTCAGCTTGAGCCGGGGGACGTGCTGGCCCGGCGGTACCTGCTGCTGGACCCGCTGGCCCACGGCGGCATGTCGGTCATCTGGCGTGCCTTCGACCAGTCGTTGCAGCGGCTGGTCGCGGTCAAGGTGCTGACCGCCTCGCTGCACACCGACCACGGCGAACGCGTCCGGGTGCGCAGCGAGGCCCGCGCCGCGGCCCGGTTCATCCACCGGGACTCGATCGAGATCTACGACTACGGCGAGACCGTCACCGCGAAGGGCGGCGTGGCCGCGTACGTGGTGATGCCCCTGCTCGACGGCACCCCGCTGGCCGAGCGCATCGCCGAGGGGCCGCTGCCGTGGACGGAGGCGGCGGCCATCGCCCTGCGGCTGGCCCGCGTGCTGATCGCCGGGCACGCCCGCGGCCTGGTCCACCGGGACGTCACCGCCGAGAACGTGCTGCTCACCGCCGACGGCCCCAAACTGCTCGACTTCGGCATCGCGGCCTGGGCCGGCGACCCCGACGACGACCGCGGCACCCCGCCCTACGTCGCCCCCGAACGCCTCCTCGGCGCCCCCACCCACCCCGCCGTGGACGTGTACGCCCTGGGCGTGCTGCTGTTCGCCATGCTCACCGGGCGCACCCCGTACCCGGAGACGACGTGGGAGGAGATCGAGGCGGCGCGCCGGACCGATCCCCCGCCCCGGGTGACCGGCGTGCCGCACGGCGTCGCCTCGCTCTGCCAGAGCTGCCTGGCGCACCTGCCCGAGGAGCGGCCCACGGCCGAGGAGATCGTCGCCGCGCTGACCTCGGCGCTCGGCACGGCCGGGATCGCCCGGCAGGTGCGGCGCGGGCTGACGATGGCCGGGTCGGCGCTGCTGGCGCTCACCGTGCTGCTGTGGTTCCAGCGGTCCGAGCCGGAGCCGGTGCTGTCGCCGCAGGTCACACCGTCCGTCACGCCCTCCCTCACGCCGTCCGTCACGCCGTCCGCCGGGGCGTCGGCCTCCCGGGCGTTGCGGAGCTCGGCGGCCGGGTCGGTCACCGTCGAGCAGGCCGTGGACGGCTTCCACGACTCGCTCGAAGACGGCGAACCGTGCGACGCGACCGACGCGGACGTGGTGCTCGACCTCAAGCAGGTGCTCGACTCCCTGGTCCGCGGCCCGGCGGTCACCGGCACGGCCGAGGTGCGGCGCAAGGTCGCCGACCGGGCCAGGGAGGGCCGCCTGGCCCCCGCCTGCCGGGCGGAGCTGGAGGCCAGGCTCAAGGTGATCGACCGGGCCATGGAACCCGGCTGAGGGGCACGCCGTGATCGGCGCCCCTCGCGCCCGCCGGGACAGGCGCTGACCAAGATCGGCTGAAACTTTCACACCGCGTTGTCGGGACGGCGCCGCCCATGGTTCAATGCGCTGGCCGGGCGGGCTGATCGTGGGCGTTCCTGTGTTCCCCTGCACGAAGGAATCCCCATGAAACACTTTCGAACGGCGGCGCTCACCGCCGCCCTGGTCCTGCTGGCCACCGTCCTGATCGCGCCGCCGCAGGCGCAGGCCCACGGCGTGTCCATGTTCCCCGGCGCCAGAACCTTCCTGTGCTGGCAGGACGGCCTGCGCGAGAACGGCCAGATCCAGTCCTACAACCCGGCCTGCGCGGCGGCCGTCGCCCAGAGCGGCGCGACCCCGCTCTACAACTGGTTCGCCGTGCTGCGGTCCGACGGCGCCGGGCGCACCAGCGGCTTCATCCCCGACGGCCAGCTCTGCAGCGGCGGCACCGGCGGCCCCTACGACTTCACCGCCTACAACGCCGTCCGCTCCGACTGGCCGCTGACCCACCTGACGTCGGGCGCGAGCATCCAGATGCGGCACAGCAACTGGGCCCAGCACCCTGGCACCTTCGTCTACTACGTCACCAAGAACGGCTGGAACCCCGACGGCCCGCTCAAGTGGTCGGACCTGGAGTCGTTCGGCAGCGTCACCAACCCGCCCGCCAGCGGCGGCCCCGGCGGGCTCAACTACTACTACTGGAACGCCCAGCTCCCCTCCGGCAAGACCGGGCGGCACATCATCTACACCCACTGGATCCGCTCCGACAGCAACGAGAACTTCTACAGCTGCTCCGACGTCGTCTTCGACGGCGGCAACGGCCAGGTCACCGGCGTCGGCCCCGGCGGCGGCACGCCTTCGGGCACGCCTACGTCCACCCCGACCGTCACCCCGACGGTGACCCCGACGGTGACCCCGCCCCCCGGCGGCTGCACCGCCACCTGGAAGGCCACCGACACCGGCTGGGCCGGCCACTTCCAGGGCGAGGTGACGGTGAAGAACACCGGCACGACGTCACTGAACGGCTGGACGGTCAAGTGGACCTACCCCGGCGGCCAGGGCTTCGACGGCGCGCCATGGAACGGCGTGCTGTCCGCCCAGCCGCCGAACGTCTCCGTCAAGAACGCCTCCTACAACGGCCAGCTCGCGCCGAACGCGTCCACCACGTTCGGCTTCAACGCCACCGGCTCGATCCCGAGCCCCGCACCCGCGCTGACCTGCACGAGCCCGTGACCGGACCACGTCGCGGGAAGATCGCGGCAGGCGTCGCCCTGGCCGGCCTGGCGCTGGCCGGGGCGGCGCTGTTCGCCGCCCACCAGGAGTCGGCGCGGCTCGACCAGGAGCTCGCCGCCCAGGTGACGCTGATCCTCGAACGGGCCACGCCCGAGGAGCACCACGAGCACGGGCACGGGTTCGGGTCGCGGGTGGTGTGCGCGGTGGAGCCGTTCGGCACGGACCCGCCGGACCCCGCCGGCCTGGCCGAGGTGCGCTGGGTCTACGCCCGGCACCTGTGCGCGATCGTCGGCGAGAGCCGCGACTGGGCGATGTCCGTCCGGGCCTCGGGGCCCATCGCCGTCCGGCTGGGCGTGCCGCCGCAGGTCAAGGTGCCCGCCGCCGGACCCGGATATCCGGAGCGGGTCCGGGCTCTGATCCCCGCCCGCTACCACGACCAGGCGTTCGCCGACTTCTCGGACGAGGCCGCCATCGACGCGGCCCGCGAACGCTTCTCCCACGCCCAGGACCCGCGCTGACCGCCGTGCTGGGCCGAGCCGGTGGGCGGCGCAAACGGACGCGGCCGGCTGGGGGTTCGCCGGCCGCGTCCGTCCCATCCGGGCGGGATGGTGTCGCGGGCAGGATCAGTTGATCGGCCTCACCTCCTCCTTCGCTAGCCGGCGCAGGTGTAGCCGGACGGAACGGACGTGTCGCCGTCCGGACGACCGGCCTGGACCCCGAAAGCGGTGGCCGCGCCGGGCGAGAGCGTGCCGTTGTAGCTCAGGTTCCGCGCGGTCACGGTCCGCCCGCTGACCGTCACCGCGGCGTTCCAGAAGCCGGTCACGGTGTGACCCGCGGGCAGCGTGAACGTCACCGTCCAGCCGTTCCTGGCGGTCGTGCCGGTGTTGGTGACCGTGACGGGCTGCAGGACGTACCCGTTGCCCCACTGGCTCTGGACGGTCCCCACGGCCGTGCAGCCGCCGTCGCCGCCGCCGGCCAGGGTGGTGAAGGAGGCCGTGGGCGAGGCGGCCGACTGGTTGCCCGCCGCGTCCCTGGCCTTGACGTGCACCTGGTAGGCGGTCGAGGGCGACAGGCCGGTCAGGGTGATCGAGGTGGTGGCCGTCGCCCCGAGCGGGACGCCGGCCGAGGTGTAGACGTCGTAGCCGGTCACGCCCACGTTGTCGGTGGCGGCCGGCCAGGTCAGGGTGGCGCCGGACGAGGTGACGTTCGAGGCCGCCGGGGCGCCGGGGGCGCTCGGCGGGGTCGGGTCGGTGGTGCCGCCGCCGTAGACGGACGCCTGCCTGGCCGTGGCGGCGATGCCGTCGGCGCCGTTGAACAGCCGCTGACCCCACGAGGTGAGCCGGGTGACGTCGAAGCCGGTGACCTGGTCGAGGTACTCGACGCCGCCGCCGTTCCCGCTCCACGACCAGCCCAGGTAGCCGAGGCCGCGGCTCACGGCCTGGGCCATGATCGTGTCCTCGTCGGGGTCGCCGTCGGAGTGGTTGAACCCGAACTCGCCGATGACCAGCGGCAGCCCGGCCGTCCGGAACGCGTCCAGGTACGAGGTGATCTCGGCGGCGGTGTCGTAGACGCCGTACATGTGCACCGAGAAGATCGTGTTCTTGTCGGGGTCGGCGGCGAGGACGGACGCGGCGTTGTCCCGCATGACGTTCTGCCAGTCCTGGCCCCAGGCGGGGGCGTCCACCATCAGCGCGTGGTGGATGCCGTTGGCGCGCAGCTTGGCGATCGCGGCCTTGGTGGCCTCGGCCCAGCCGGGCGTGGTGGCGTTGTTGCCGATCGGCTCGTTGCCGATGTTGACGACGACGTAGTCCTCCTGTCCGGCCAGGGCGCTCTTGACGCTGATCCAGTAGTCGGCGGCCTGGTCGAGCGTGTACGCGCCGCTCTGCTCGCCGTACCCGGTGGTGTCGTGGTCCTCCAGCACGCAGATGAGCTTGTTCTGCTTGCACAGGGAGACCACGCCGGCCACGTCGGAGGCGGAGTTGGCGCTCCACCGGCCGCCGCTGAGCACGACGCGCACGGTGTTGGCCTTCAGCGACTTGATGTCGGCGAACGCCTTGGTCTGGGCCGGGTACCAGGTGTGGGCGTGGCTGGTGCCGCGCATCACGAACTCCTGGCCGTTGCCTTCCAGGATCTTCGTGCCGCTCACGTGGATGCCGGTGGCGGCCCGCGCCGCGGTGCCCGGCACGATCAAGGAGGCGGCCACGAGCGCGGCGGCGAGCGCCGGCGCGGTGAACAGTGATCGCATGTGCTGCCTTTCCCTGAGCCGGTGGATCCGCCCCCGCCCCTGCTCGGCAGCCGGGGCGAGGGCGGGGTCGGCAGGCTCAGGCGGGGGTGCAGGTGAGGTCGGGGGTGGACGGGGTGCCGTTGGCGATGAAGCCGAACGTGGTCGTGGCGCCGGCGGCGAGCCCGCCGTTCCACGCCTCGTTTTTGACGGACACGGACGAGCCGGTCTGGGTGAGCTTTCCGCCCCAGAGCTGGGTGATCTGGTTCGCGGACGTCCAGGCGGCCGTCCAGCCCGTGATGGCCGCGGAGCCGGCGTTCTTGACGGTCACCTCGGCCTGGTACGCGCCGCCCCAGGAGTTGGTGACCTTGAACGTGGCCGCGCAGCCGCCCTGAGGCGGGTCGGCGGTCGTGAACGACGTGCCGTCGGACGGGGTCGAGCTGTTGCCCGCCGCGTCCCTGGCCACCACCGTGACCGTGTACGCCGTCGCCGGGCTGAGCCCGCCCAGGTCGTACGAGGTGCCGGTGGCCGTGCCCGCCTTGGCGGACCCCAGGTAGACGTCGTAGCCGGTCACGCCCACGTTGTCCGTGGAGGCCGCCCAGGTGACCTTCGCGCCCGAGCCGGTGATGCCCGAGACGGACGGTTTGCCGGGCTTGGTGGGCGCCGTCTTGTCCTCGGAGTCCGTGGTGGTGAACGTCGTCTCGTCCGAGGACGCCGAGGTGTTGCCCGCCGCGTCCCTGGCCACCACGTGGGCGGCGTAGGCCGTGGCAGGGGTGAGCCCGCTCAGGTCGAAGGAGGTGCCGGTGGCCGTGCCCGCCTTGGTGGACCCCAGGTAGACGTCGTAACCGGTCACTCCCACGTTGTCCGTGGAGGCCGTCCAGCTCAGCTTCGCCGCCGTGCCCGTGATCGCGGAGACCGCGGGTCTGCCCGGCTTGCTGGGCGCTGTCGTGTCCCGCTCCTCCGGACCCGGGGGCTCACCCCAGATCTTGGTGGCGCCGCTGTAGAGGGTGATGTTCTTCGTCTGCACCGGCGTCGCGCCCGGCGTGGCCGGGATGCCCTGGTACGACCAGTCGTCGGCCGGGTTCCAGGTGCCCGCGCTGGTGATCCTGAACTGCACCTCCCTGCGGTGCTGCGACTGCCCGGCCGGGGCGATGGCCTGCCCCGAGCAGTCGATGTCCACGTAGAGCACGCTCCCGCCGGCCGAGCCGAGCGTGGGGGCCTTGCACTGCGTGTAGGCCGACGACACGCTGATCTGCGAGGCGGTCGTCGAGCCGTCGAGGGTGAAGTAGTAGCGGAACGAGCCGTCCGACAGGACCCGGGCGGGCCAGGCCGACTGGTTGCGCACGATGGCCTTGATCTCGGTGAAGTTCGTGCCGGAGGCGTTCACGCCGGCCTCGACGAAGATCTCCGGGCCGTCCGGGGTCTCGGCGGGCGGGAAGTTCGCCGCGGGCGCTCCCCCGTACTCCTTGTAGAGCCGGGCCAGGGCGCTGGTGAAGCCGGCGTTGTAGTCGGTCGCGACCTCGTTCATGACGTAGTCGTCGCGTTTGTCGGCGTAGACGTCGTCGGGGTCGGGCGGGCCGCCGACCAGCGCGCCGTACAGCGTGTGGCGGCTGTTGACCGGGTTGGTGATCTGGTCGGTCCACGAGCCGTGCGCCGTGCGGTGGTGCGGGTTCTTCGGCGGGTTGGTCCCGAACCCGATCAGGTACGAGGAGTTGCGCGGGTTGTCGCCGAGCGCGTAGTTGATCTGCCGGACCGCGAAGTCGTGGTAGCGGGCCTTGCGCACCGGGTCGGTGATCGAGTCGCTGTGCACGAGCGCGACGAACGAGGTGTTGGCCGCGTACCGCAGCGACCCCCACCGGTCCAGCACGGCCTGGCCGCCCGGCGAGTACCTGACCTTGGAGCCGTTGACGCCGACCGTCCACCAGTCGAGCCAGCGGTCGGCGTCGTCCAGGTACTTCTGCTTGCCGGTGAGCTTGTGCAGCAGCACGTACGCGCCGTACGACTTGTCGTCCCAGGCGATCGTCCACTTGTACGACTTCGTCGTGCTCTGCGGTTCGTTGCCCAGGTTGTCGTAACCGGCTTCGGCCTTGGCCAGGTAGGCGGCGTCGTTCGTGGCCCGGTAGAGCCAGATCGCCCCCCAGACCAGCTCGTCGTTGTAGCCGCTCCAGGAGTTGTAGTAGCCCTGGGCGTCGCTGATGCAGTCGCTGTACTTCTTCCTGACCGTGTCGGCGAAGGAGTACAGCTGCTTGGCGTGCGTCACCAGCTTGTCGGCATATGCCGGATCGGTCGGGCGGAAGACGATCGACGAGGCCGCCATCGCCGCCGCCGTCTCCCCCGCCAGGTCCGAGCCGCCGCAGGACGCGTCGATCTTGTAGGCGGGCCGGTTCATCTGCATGGCCTCGGCCGGGCCCCACCAGGCGTGGTCGGTGCCGCCGTTGCCGACCTGCCCGTACAGCACGTTGGCCGACGGGTGGGCCTTGACGAAGTAGTCGTTGACGAACCTCAGGTTGTTCAGCAGGTGGGTGAGCTGGCCGGAGCCCGCGTAGGCGTCGCGGTACTCCACGCCGCCCCAGGCCAGCATCGTGGCCGAGAAGGCCATCGGGAAGCCGAACTTGACGTGGTCGCCCGCGTCGTACCAGCCTCCGGTCAGGTCCAGCCCGGCGTCCTTGCCGTCGTTCAGGGCCGAGTCGCCGCGCCAGGAGACGCGGTTCCAGGCGGGCAGGTCGCCCGACTGCTGGGCCTCGTAGAACCACAGCGACTTCTGCAGCGCCTCGCCGTAGGAGAAGGCGGGCGCGGCCGCGTGGGCCACCGGCCCCACCCCTGCGAGCAGGGGCAGGACCAGCGACGCCGCGGCGATCATCGCCGTCTTTCTCACGGGAAGAGCCGCCCGTACTCGGCCAGGGCCACGGCCACGTCCACCTGCGCCCAGAAGCGGTGGTAGTTGAACGTCGGCGCCGGGCCGGTGCCCTGGAGGTAGGCGTTCACCTCGGGCCAGTCGGGGTCGTTCTTGTAGAACGACCTGATCGACATGAACGTCGAGCTGGAGTTGATCGTGTCGCCGTTCGGCATCTTGCCGGTCCAGCCCGGGGGCACGTAGACCGGGTCGTTCAGCCGCTTGTAGTCGGTCTTGGTCTCCGACACCGACACGCCCTTGGCGTCGCGGTTCTTCCACACGCCGTCCAGCAGCGCCTTGGCCATGGTCCTGGCCCCGGCGTGGTTCGCCTTGGCCGCGTAGTACATCAGGGCCTTGGCGTACGAGCCGGCCACGCCGACGTCGTTGGTGTAGTCGGCGACCGTCACGTGCAGGCCGGGGTTGGGCGGCGGCATGCCGTTGGGGTCGCTGAAGTCACCGGCGGGCTGGCCGGTCCACTTGAGCGTCGACGGCATCTGGTACGTGCCGTCCGCGTTGATCGTGGTGTTGGCCATCGCCCAGGTGACCCACTTGTCCAGCAGCGCCTTGGCGTCGGCGTTGCCCGAGGCGTAGTAGAGCTCGGCCACCCGCTCCATGGTCCACGCCTGGAACCCGAACCACTGGTTGGACGGCGGGTCGTGGTAGACGGGCTGCCAGTCGTAGGTCATGCCGTGGAACTTCGGCAGCCCGGCCGGCGGGGTGGCGTAGTGGCCCTCCCAGCTGTTGGTCGCGCCGCCCGCGATGGCGCCCTCGGCCGACTGCAGCCAGGTGTAGAACTGCAGCTGGCGGGTCAGGCTGGTGCTCCAGTCGGCCGCGCCGGTGCCGCTCTTCGGCTTCAGCTCGGCCACGTTGGCCAGCGCCCAGGCCGCGAGCGGGTTCTGGTAGCCGGAGTGGTTGTGGCTGGAGCCGATGCGCCAGGCCCAGCCCGCGCTGGTGTCGCTCGCGCCGCCCCAGGCGTAGTACCAGGACAGCAGGTAGTTGGAGGCGTCCTTGCCGGTGCCCGCGGCGCACGAGGTGCTGGTGCAGCCGGGCTTCTTGAAGTACTTGTCGTACATCGCGTACCGCAGGTAGTCGCCCATCTTGGCGGCCTTGGCGACCGACGCGGAGATCTGCGACTCCTTGCCCTGCTGCTTGGCCCACGTCTGCGCCCAGTACGCCGCCTGGACGGCCCGCGCGTCGGCGTCGGGCGCGTTGGTGTACTTCCACTGCTTGGCGTAGTTGCTGTCCTTGGTGAACAGGTCGAGGTAGCCGTTGGGGCCACCGAACTTGAACGTGTCGCAGGACGGCTGCGGGATCGTCTCGAAGACCGACTCCTCCGGGCCGCGCTGGTAGGTGTTGATGTAGGTGTTCTTGCTCGTGCCGTCGCCGCAGCGGCCGAAGCCGTAGGTGTTGTCGACGTCGAGCAGCCAGTGCATGCCGTAGACGTCACTGGTGTTGTACGCGCTCTTCAGCTCGTTGGCCAGCGGGTCCGAGCCCACGGACACCCCGGAGTCGAGCTGCGTCGGGTACTGCTTGATGTCGTTCCACTCACCGGCGTACGTGGCCGGCTTGGCGGGGTTGTAGAAGGAGTTCGTCGGCTGGTCGGCGGTCGAGGGGATGATGTACTTCTCCATCGAGGCCCACGCGTTGTTGAACTTCGCCCAGTCGCCGGTCACCTGCCCATAGGTCGCCTCCAGCCACAGGTAGTAGCTGTAGGCCTCGGACGTGGTCTCGTGCCCGTGGTCGGGCGCCTCGACCATGAACGTCTCCACCGAGTGGTACGGCACGCCGTCGGGCGAGAAGTACCCGTTGGCCGGGTCGTGCAGCTCGTTGTACATCTCGACGAACCGCTTGACGTACTCGTTGTCGCCGCCGAGGTCGTCGTCCGCCTCGCTGGCGGTGACCTTGACCGGGGTGTAGCCGGTCGCGCTCACCGTGAACTCGGCGGTGCCGCTGGTGGTGTCGGCGTCGTCCGCCGCCGCCAGGGTGACGTTCTGGACGGTGTTCCAGTTGGCCGGGGTGAAGGTGAGTGAGCCGCCGGAGCCGACGGTCAGGTCGGCGTCGCCGCTGGTGCGGGCGGTGGTGACGGTCACGTTCGCGGCGGGCGCCTGCGAGAGCTTCACGCCGAAGCTCGCGGTGCCCTTCTCCGGCACGGAGATCGTGGTCGGGCTCACCACGAGGGCGGGCCCGGTGTTCTGCGAGACGGTGATCCCGACGGGGGCCGAGGTCGTGGTCGCGCCCCCGTTGTCGGTGGCCTTCGCGGTGATCGAGTAGCTGCCCGCGGCCACGTTCTGCCAGGTGTAGCCGTACGGCGCCGAGGTGTCGGTGCCGAGCAGCGTGGAGCCCTGGTAGAAGTCGACCTTGGACACCGTGCCGTCGGTGTCGGCGGCGTCCGCGGCGATGACCACGGTGGCCGGGGCGGTGAACGTCTGGCCGGCGGTGGGCGAGGTCAGCGCGACCGTGGGCGGGGTGTTGGCGCCGCCGCAGGTCACGCCGTTCACGGTGAACGAGGTCGGGCTCGGGTTGCTGCCCGTCCAGGTGCCGTTGAAGCCCATGGTGGTGGAGGCGCCGGTGGCCAGGCTGCCGTTCCACGGCATGTTGGTC
Source organism: Nonomuraea sp. NPDC001636 (assembly GCF_040298265.1). Taxonomy (NCBI): domain Bacteria; kingdom Bacillati; phylum Actinomycetota; class Actinomycetes; order Streptosporangiales; family Streptosporangiaceae; genus Nonomuraea; species Nonomuraea sp. NPDC001636. The sequence goes on along the minus strand of NZ_JBEOZT010000017.1, from coordinate 144,730 downwards.
GCGGTGACGTGGGTGCCCGACTGCGTCCAGTTGGCGCTCCAGCCGGTGGGCGTGTACTTCTGGCCCGCGGTCGGGAAGTCGAAGCCGAGCGTCCACGAGGTGATCGGGTCGCCGGTGTTCTTCAGCGTCAGGTTGGCGGTGAACCCGCCCTGGCCGGGGCTGCTCGTCCACTGGTTGGCGGTGTACGTCACGTCGCAGGCGACGGCAGCGTGCGCGGGCAGCGTCGCGAGGGTCGTGGTCGTGCCCGCCGCGAGCACGAGCGTCGCGGCTCCGGCGAGCCGCCTCGACAGGCGGGAAAGGCGGGAAGGAGGTCTGTGTTTCAAGGGATCTCCATGGGAGTAGGGGGTGTGGGAGCGCTCCCAAGGGGGATTGTGGGTGACCGGCGGCGTATGTCAACGGATCGCCCGTCCGGCGGCCCCCGCGTTTCCTCTCACCAGGCTGCCGATGATGAAAGTTTCATCCACGTTACGGGGCATTCGGCGAGCATGCGGCCCGGGAACGCCCGCCGCGGAGCCGCGCTCATTTACAGGGCCGGGAGGGCGTCTCACTATGGGAGCGCTCCCAGCCAACTGACGTTCTGGAGATGATCGCTAGTGAGACTCCACAGCGGCCCACGCCGATGGGCCGTGATCATGACCGCCGCGAGCGTCGCGGCCCTCGGGCTCGTCGTCGGCCAGACCACGGCCGCCAGCGCCGCGGTGAACTGCGACGTGACCTACTCCGCCAACTCGTGGACGAGCAGCCCCGGTCAGGGCGGTTTCACCGCGAACATCACGTTGAAGAACACCGGCGACCCGATCACCTCGTGGACGCTGGGCTTCGACTTCCCCAGCACCGGCCAGCAATACACCCCGACCGGCTGGAGCGCCAACTGGACGCAGTCGGGCACGCACGTCACCGCGACGAACATGCCCTACAACGGCAGCCTGGCCACCGGCGCCTCCACCACCATGGGCTTCAACGGCACCTGGACGGGCAGCAACAACCCGCCCACCTCCTTCACCGTGAACGGCGTGACCTGCGGCGGCGTCACCCCCACCACCCCCGCGGTGATCACCTCCGCCAGCTCGGTCGCGGTCAACGAGGGCGGCACCGCCACCTTCACCGCCAAGCTGTCCTCCGCCCCCTCCTCGAACGTCACCGTCACCACCCAGCGGACCAGCGGTGACACCGACCTGACCGTCAGCGCGGGCGGCTCGCTCACCTTCACGCCCGCCAACTGGAACACCGCCCAGACGGTCACCCTGGCCGCCGCCCAGGACGCCGACACCACCGCGGGCACGGCGGCCTTCTCCGTCGGCGGCACCGGCGTCACCTCGGCCACCGTCAACGCGACCGAGGTGGACGACGACGCCGTCGTGGAGCAGGCCCTGCTCGTGACGCCCACGTCGGTGACCGTGCCCGAGGGCGGGACGGCGGCGTACACGGTCAAGCTGGCCGCGCAGCCGTCCGCGAACGTGACCGTCACCTCGACGGCGGGCAGCGGCGACGCCGACCTGACCGTCTCCGCCGGCGGCAGCCTCACCTTCACGCCCGCCAACTGGAACACCGCCCAGACGGTCACCCTGGCCGCCGCCCAGGACGCCGACACGACCAACGGCACCCGTCCCTTCACGGTCGCCGCCGCCGGCCTGACCAGCAAGACGGTCACCGCCACCGAGGCCGACGACGACGGCCAGCCGCCCACCGGCCACGTCGAGAACCCGTACGCCGGCGCCACCGGCTACGTGAACCCGCAGTGGAAGGCCAAGGCCGCGGCCGAGCCAGGCGGCGCCGCCGTCGCCAACACCTCCACCGCCGTGTGGCTGGACCGCATCGCGGCCATCGCCGGCTCCTCCGCGGCCATGGGCCTCCAGGCCCACCTGGACGAGGCCGTGGCCCAGGACGCGCTCAACGGCTCGGCCCCGCTGACCGTGCAGTTCGTCATCTACGACCTGCCCAACCGCGACTGCTCGGCGCTGGCCTCCAACGGCGAGCTGCTGATCGCCGAGAACGGCTTCAACCGCTACAAGGCCGAGTACATCGACGTGATCGCGAACATCCTGCGCGACCCCAAGTACGCCAACCTGCGCATCGTCACGATCATCGAGCCCGACTCGCTGCCCAACCTGATCACCAACACCGGCAACTTCCCGAAGTGCGCCGAGGCCAACGGGCCCGGCGGCTACGTGGACGGCGTCCGGTACGCGCTCAACAAGCTGCACGCCATCACCAACGTCTACACCTACGTGGACGCCGCCCACCACGCCTGGCTCGGCTGGGACTCGAACTTCGGCCCCGCCGTGAACCTCTTCTACAACATGGCCGCGGGCACCACGGCCGGCGTGGACAGCGTGGACGGCTTCATCGTCAACACCGCCAACTACTCCGCCACCAAGGAGCCGTACTTCACGATCAACACCCTGGTGAACGGCCAGACCGTCCGCCAGTCCAAGTGGATCGACTGGAACTACTACGTGGACGAGTCCACGTTCGCCACGGCCCTGCGCACCGCGCTGGTCAGCAAGGGCTTCAAGTCCGGGCTCGGCATGCTGGTCGACACCTCGCGCAACGGCTGGGGCGGCACCGCCCGTCCGGGTGGCGCGAGCACCTCGACGGACGTGAACACCTTCGTCAACCAGTCACGCGTCGACCGGCGCATCCACGCCGGCAACTGGTGCAACCAGAGCGGCGCGGGCCTCGGCGCCCGGCCGACGGCCAGCCCCGAGGCCGGTTTCGACGCCTACGTCTGGATCAAGCCGCCGGGCGAGTCCGACGGCGCCAGCACCGACATCCCGAACGACGAGGGCAAGAAGTTCGACCGGATGTGCGACCCGACCTACACCGGCAACAACCTCAACGGCAACAACATGTCGGGCGCCCTCGGCGGCGCCCCGCTGTCCGGCCAGTGGTTCTCCGCCCAGTTCCAGGAGCTGGTCAGGAACGCCTACCCGCCGGTCAGCTGACTCACCGAGCCGGCCGGGGGCTCCGGGGCCCCCGGCCGCCGGACGAGGGGCCCGCCTGACCCGGGCCCCTCGTCCGGTGAAGGAACCCGGGCCCCTTCACCTCGACCGGCGCCACTCGTCCCGGCGCCGGTCAGCGGTTCTCGCGCCACTCCGACACGACGTGATCGACGTCGAAGGGCATCAGGTTGAGCGGCGGCCCCGGCAGGCCCTTCCTGATCGCCTCGCGGATCTTCTCGTTGACCTCTTCGAGGATCTGCCGCACCTCGGTCTCGGACCGGGCCCCGCGGGCCTGCCGCAGCGCCTCCTCGGCCTCCTTGCGCAGCGCCAGCGTCGGGGGCAGCGGCATGGACAGCCCCTCGCTCTCCAGCTTCTGCTTGATCCACCACATCTCGTCGTGCGGCCGGTCGAGGCCGGGTAGCGGCTTGCCCGCGCCCGGCAGGTCGTCGAACTCCCCGCGCTCGGCCGCCTCGCGGATCTGCCGGTCGATCCAGCTCTCGAACGGCATGCCCACCGGCTTGCGGTCGGTCATGGACGCGGCTCCTCTCACGCCAGGTTGTGGCTCGGCGCGACCGGCCCGCGCCAGCCGAGCACGGCCTCGGTCATGCGCACGGACGCCACCGTCGCGGCGACGTCGTGCACCCGCAGGATCCGGGCGCCCTTGAGGATGGAGACGACGTTCGCGGCGATCGTCCCCTCCTTGCGCTCGCCCTGCGGGCGGTCGATGGTCTCGCCGATGAAGTCCTTGTTCGACAGCGCGACCAGGGTGGGATAGCCGATGGCGGTGATCTCCTCCAGCCGCCGGGTCAGCTCCAGGGAGTGGAAGGTGTTCTTGTTCAGGTCGTGGCCCGGGTCGATGATGATCCGGTCGGGGGCGATGCCGGCCTTGAGCGCGAAGGCGACCCGCTCGCGCAGGAAGCCGGCGACCTCGGCGACGACGTCGTCGTAGCTCGGGCGGAAGACCCGCCGGCCGGGCCCGCCGAGGCTGTGGGTGACGACCACGCTGGCGCCGGTCTCGGCCGCGACCTCGGCCAGGCCGGGTTCGCGCAGGCCGTTGGTGTCGTTGATGACGTCGGCGCCGGCCTCGACGGCCGCCCTGGCGACCTCGGGGCGGTGGGTGTCGACCGAGATGACGGCGTCGGTCGCGGCCCTGACCTCGGCGATCACCGGGACCACCCGCTCGATCTCCTCCTCGACGCCGATCGCGGCCTGGGCGGCGCTGAAGGCGAACCCGCCGATGTCCACCCAGTCGGCGCCCTCCTCGACGGCCCGCGCGCAGGCCGCGACCGCGCGGTCGAGCTCGTACGTGCGGCCCTGGTCGTGGAAGGAGTTGGGGGTCCTGTTGACGATGGCCATGATGGCGATCTGGCGTTCGAAATCGAACTCCCGCCGCCCGATGCGGCGGACCGGGGAGATGATCTCGGGGGGATTGTTTCCGCCGCTCACGTAGTGGCCCCTTCCGTCTCCTGCCGAGCCTACCCGGGGCCGTGGCAGGGCGGTCGGGCGCGCCCGCGCTCAGACCTGGAAGCGCCCGGACGGCCCGCCGCCGCCGGTGACCCGGATCCGCTTCATGGAGCTCGGGGAGGCGGAGGCGTGCGGCAGGCGCATGGTGAGCCGGACCGTGGTGCCGTCCGGGCCGGTGCGGACGTCCACGTCGTCGCACAGCCGCCGGATCAGGTAGATGCCGCGGCCGGTGTAGGAGAGGGTGGACGGCCGGACGTCCCCGTCGAGGTACGCCTGCGGGATGCCCGTCCCCTGGTCCGTCGTCTCCGCGCGGATGACGCCGTCGACCGTCCACAACGTCAGATGCCCCCGCCCGCCCGCGTGCTCCACGGCGTTGACCACGCTCTCGTGCACGGCGAGCACGAAGTCGTCGAGCCGCCCGTCGCGCAGCCCGCTGTTCTCCGCCTGCTCGGCGACCGCGCGGCGCAGCTTGGTGACGTCGTGGAGGGTGAAGACCTGGGTCAGGAGAAGGGCCATGGCGCTCCTTCGTGTCGTCACGACACACAGGCCACGCCTCTGGACCTTGCGTAGAGAACCGTCCCCTTCCCCGGCCGGGCGGTCCTACACCTCCGGATCAGGGGTGGGCGCCGACCCCCGTGGCCAGCTCCTTGACCCGGCCCAGCGGGCCGCCGTCGGGGGCGAGCGGCGGGGTCTCCATGCCGGCGCCGTCGTGCAGGCCGTCCAGCAGTTCGCGCATGGCGTCCCAGGAGGAGTGCCGCGGCCGCCAGCCCAGGACGTCCCTGGCCTTGTCGGTCTTCATGACGGGGATGCGCAGGGCCAGTTCGAGCAGGCCGGGCGAGGCGGGCACCAGCCGCAGGTGCCAGCCGGCCGACATCAGCGTCCTGGCCAGCCAGGGCGTGACCGGTATCGTCCGCGTGCCGAGGAGCTTGGCCAGGTCGGCGGGGTCGAGCACGGGTTCGGCGGCCAGGTTGAAGGCCCCCGACACCGTCCTGGTCACCGCCAGCCGGTACGCCTCGGCCGCGTCGTCGGCGTGCAGCACCTGGAGCCGCAGTCCGGGCACGTCGGGCACGAACGGGACGCGGCCGGGCCGGATCAGCCGGCGCGGCAGGAACGGCCCGGCGAACAGGCGGCGCTGCTCGGTGGCCGCCGCCCGCTGGAAGATGAACCCCGGCCGCATCCGCACCACGCGGATCGCCGGGTGGTCGTGCTCGAAGACGTCGAGCACCCGCTCGACGTACGCTTTCTCCCGGCCGTACGCGGCCCCGGGCCAGCCGTGCGTGGGCCAGCTCTCGTCCACCGGCCGGTCCTTGGGCCCCGGCGAGTACGCGCCGACCGAGGAGGCGTGGACCAGCGCGGGCACCCCGGCCTCGGCCACCGCGCGGAACACCCGCATGCTGCCCAGGACGTTCGCCCGCCAGGTCACGGCCGGGTCCCTGGTGGGCTGGAACAGCCACGCGAGGTGCACGACGGCGTCGGCGCCCTCGAAGATGCGGGACAGGTCGCCGGTGGCGACGTCGGCCTGCCGCCACTCGGTCCGGTCGATGCGCCATCCCGGCAGCCGGCGGGCCACGCCCACGATCGACGTCACGTTGTCATCCGCGGCGAGCGCGCGTACGACGCTCGTGCCGACATTGCCGGTAGCCCCGACCACCACGACTCTCATGCCCGCACCGCTGCCCGTGCCCGGGAGGGTGAAACCCCTGGTCAGGGCTGTAGCACGATCTTTATCGCGCCGTTCGCCTTCTTCTGGAACATCTCGTACGCCTGCGGCGCCTCCTCCAGCCGCATGCGGTGGGTGGTCAGGTCCATGACGCCGAGCGGGTCGGAGTCGTCGGTGACCAGCGGCATGAGCCGGTTGATCCACCGCCGCACGTGGGCCTGGCCCATCCGCAGCGTGACGCCCTTGTCGAACATGCGCAGCATCGGCATCGGGTCGGTCATGCCGCCGTAGACGCCGATGACGGAGATGACGCCGCCCCGGCGGACGGTGTCGATGGCCTGGTTGAGCGCGGCCAGCCGGTCGACGCCCGCGTGGGACATCAGCGGCGCGGCCACCGCGTCGGGCAGCAACCCGGTGAGCGTCTGAGCGATCTTGGCGGCCGGTGAGCCGTGCGCCTCCATGCCGACGGCGTCGATCACCGAGTCGGTGCCGCGCCCCGAGGTGAGCTCGCGGATCGCCCCGGGCACGTCGGAGGTCTCGCTGCCGTCCACGACCTCGATGCCGTGGCGGCGGGCCATCTCCAGGCGTTCGGTGACGCCGTCCACGCCGATCACGCGGTGGCCGAGGTGGCGGGCGATGCGGGCGCACATCTGGCCGATGGGGCCGAGGCCGAAGACGGTGACGCTGCCGCCGTCCGGGATCTCCGCGTAGTCCACGGCCTGCCAGGCCGTCGGCAGCACGTCGGACAGGAACAGGAAACGCTCGTCCGGCGGGCCCTCGGGCACCTTGATCGGGCCGAACTGGGCCTCGGGCACGCGCAGGTACTCGGCCTGGCCGCCGGGCACCTGGCCGTACAGCCTGGTGTAGCCGAACAGCGCGGCGCCCATGCCCTGCTCCTTGACCTGCGTGGTCTCGCACTGCGCGTACAGCTCCATGCCGCACATGTGGCAGTGGCCGCAGGAGATGTTGAACGGGATGACGACGCGGTCGCCGGGCCTGATGTCGGTGACGGCGGCTCCGACGGCCTCGACGACGCCCATGGGCTCGTGGCCGAGGATGTCGCCCTCGGCCATGAAGGGCCCGAGCACCTCGTACAGGTGCAGGTCGGAGCCGCAGATGCCGGAGCTGGTCACCCTGATCACCGCGTCGTTGGGCTCCTTGATGGCCGGGTCGGGGACCTCCTCGACCCGTACGTCCCGCTTGCCGTGCCAGGTGACGGCCTTCATGACGCCTCCAGATGGGATTCGGACGGCACAAATCCCGCATACCCCCACATAGAGCTCCAAACGGTTTGCCCCATAACACGGTGATAGGGGTGTTTTGACACGACCACTCCTCGTATTCGGGCTCGTACCGTGCAGACACCCCCCTGTACGCGAGGAGACGTGCACATGCTCCCCAGGAAGACCGTGACGGCGGGCATCGCGATCGCCGTCACCATGATCAGCGTCCCGGCCCTGGCCTTCGCGGCGAAGGGCGCCACGGCCCAGGACGAGACCCCCTACTCCATCGCCCGCAGCAACGCCGAAGCCGTCGCCGACCCCCCGCAGGGCCTGGTCGACGCCATGAGCCGGGACCTCGGCATCACCGGCCAGCAGGCCGAGGCCCGCCTGGTCAACGAGGCCGCCGCGGCCGGCCTCGAACCCACCCTGCGCGCCCAGTTAGGCGCCTCCTACGCCGGCTCCTGGGTGACCGGCCCCACCTCCACCCCGATCACCGCCACCACCGACCCGGCACAGGTGGCCGCCATCGCCAAGGCCGGTGTGCAGGCCCGCGTGGTGGCCCGCTCGCTGAGCAGCCTCGACGGCGTCAAGGCCAGGCTGGACGCCGCGTCGGCCAAGGCCCCCAAGACCGCCCCCGTCTGGTACGTGGACGTCGTCAACAACACCGTCGTCGTCCTCAGCTCCGACCCCGCCAAGGCCGCCGCCTGGGTGAAGGCCAGCGGCGCGGACGCCTCCGCCGTCCAGGTCGTGCGCTCGGCCGAGAAGCCCACGCTGTTCTACGACGTCCGCGGCGGCGACGCCTACTACATCGGCTCCGGCACCCGCTGCTCGGTCGGCTTCTCGGTGACCAAGGCCGGCTCGCAGGGCGGCTTCGTCAGCGCCGGCCACTGCGGCACCGCCGGGTCCAGCACGTCCGGCTCCAACCGGGTCGCCATGGGCACGTTCCGCGGCTCGTCCTTCCCGGGCAACGACTACTCCTGGGTCGAGGTCAACGGCCAGTGGACCCCGACCGGCGTGGTGTACGGCTACAGCGCCGGCATCCTGCCCGTACGCGGCTCGACCGTGGCCCAGGTGGGCTCGGCCGTCTGTCGCGCCGGATCGACCACCGGCTACCACTGCGGCTCGGTCCAGCAGCTCAACGCCAGCGTCACCTACCAGGAGGGCACCGTCTCCGGCGTGACGCGGACCAACGTCTGCGCCGAGCCCGGCGACTCCGGCGGCTCGTTCATCTCCGGCGACCAGGCCCAGGGCGTGACGTCGGGCGGCTCGGGCAACTGCAGCTCCGGCGGCACGACGTACTTCCAGCCGGTCAACGAGATCCTGTCAACCTACGGCCTGACCCTCGCCACCCAGGGCGGCGGCCCCGGCCCGACCAGCACGCCCACGGTCACCACCACCGTCGGCGGCACGTGGGCCGCGGGCACGACGTACGCGGCCGGCGCGACGGTGACGTACGGCGGCTCGACCTACCGCTGCCTCCAGGGGCACACCGCCCAGCCCGGCTGGGAGCCGCCGAACGTGCCGGCTCTCTGGCAGCGCGTCTGACCCCCTAGACGTCCAGGGCGGAGATACCCCCTCACGACCTGGACCGCGCGGCCGGGCGATGTCCCACTCCTCCGTCAGGGACATCGCCCGGCCCATGCGCTTCGGCGACCGTCAGGACGCCTCTCCGGCCAGCCGCAGGGCCTCCTCGATCAGCGTCTCCACGACGCCCGATGTCGCACCGGCAGTCCGAGATCTACAGCGGCCACCTGTCCAGCTCCCTTCGAACGGTGTGCGCGATGCCCTGACCGGTGAGCCCGGCCTCGGCGAGCAACCCGGCCCGGCTCCCGTGCGCGACGAACTCGCGCGGCAGGCCGAGGTTGACGATGTGCTGCCGGGGCCTGCACTCCTGCCGGAGCAGGGCGCCGGCCCCGCAGGCGGCCAGGCCGTCCTCGACGGTCACCACCAGCCGGGCGGCCCCGGCCGGCCCGCGCAGCCCGGCCGGGACCGGGATCACCCAGCGGGGATCGACCACGGTCACGCCGATCCCGGCGGCCGCCAACATGGCCGCCGCGCCCAGGCACGGCCCGGCCATCGGCCCGACCGCCACCAGCAGCACGTCGGGGCCGCCCGCGAAGAGCACGTCGACGTCGCCGAGCCGCCCCACGCGCGGGAGCTCGGGGCCGGCGGCCGCCTTGGGGAAGCGCAGCGCGGTGGGACCGGGGTGCTCGACCGCCTCCTCCAGCAGCTCGCACAGCCGGCGGGCGTCGCGCGGCGCGGCCACCCGCATGCCGGGCACCATGGCCAGCGCCGCCAGGTCCCACATGCCGTGGTGGCTGGGCCCGTCGGGGCCGGTGAGCCCGGCCCGGTCGAGCACGAGCGTCACCGGCAGCCGGTGCAGGGCGACGTCCATCAGCACCTGGTCGAGGGCGCGCCCGAGGAACGTCGCGTAGACGGCGACCACGGGGTGCAGGCCCGCCATGGCCATGCCCGCCGCCGAGGCCAGCGCCTGCTGCTCGGCGATGCCGACGTCGAACATGCGGCCGGGGAAGCGCCGCCCGAAGCAGGCCAGCCCGGTCGGCCCCGGCATCGCGGCGGTGACGGCCACCAGGTCGTCGCGGCGCTCGCCGAGCACGCACAGGTGGCGGGCGAACGCGTCGGTCCAGGTGGCGGTGCCGGCCGCGAGGGGACGGCCGGTGGCCGGGTCGCTGGCCGGGATCGCGTGCAGGTGCTCGTCGTGGTCGCGCTCGGCCGGGTCGTAGCCGCGGCCCTTGCGGGTGACGCAGTGGACCACGACGGGGGCGCGCAGCTCGCGGGCGGCGAGCAGGGCCGCTTCGAGCGCGGCGATGTCGTGGCCGTCGACCGGGCCCAGGTAGCGCAGGCCGAGCTGCTCGAAGACGGTCACGTCGGCGGCCGTGCGCAGACGGGCGAGGTGGTCGGCGATGCCGCCGTGGGTGGGGGCGTAGGAGCGGCCGTTGTCGTTGAGCACGACGACGACCGGCCGGTGGCGGGCGGCGCCCAGGTTGTTGAGCGCCTCCCAAGCCGGCCCGCCGGTGAGCGCGCCGTCGCCGACCACGGCGACCACCGCCCGGCCGGCGTCGCCGGTCAGCAGGCGCGCCTTGGCCAGGCCGTCGGCGTAGGCGAGCGCGGTGGAGGCGTGGGAGTTGTCGACGTGGTCGTGCACGGACTCCTCCCGGCTCGGGTAGCCGCTGAGGCCGCCGCGGCAGCGCAGGGCGTCGAAGGAGTCGCGCCGCCCGGTCAGGATCTTGTGGACGTACGCCTGGTGCCCGGTGTCGAAGACGATGGCGTCGCCGGGCGAGTCGAAGACGCGGTGGAGGGCGATCGTGAGCTCGACGACGCCGAGGTTGGAGCCGAGGTGCCCGCCCCGGGCGCTCACCTTCTCGACCAGGAAGTCGCGGATCTCGCGGGCGAGGCCGGGCAGCAGCTCGGCGGGCAGGGCGCGCAGGTCTTGGGGAGTGGAAACGTACGGCAACAGGGTCGTCATGACATCCCCTGACGGTGTTGCGGTGAGCCAAAAGAATAGTTGAAAGGCCCAAGACACTTTACACGCTCTGTATTCAAGTAGTAACTATTGGTAGTGCGTCGTCCCGACCAGAAGGAGCCGAGCGGATGCCGGTGAGCTTCACTCAGCACTACCTCGGATCGCGGATCGAGCGACGCCTCGCCGACTTCCTGGAGACGTGGCGGGCGCCCGTCTCCGATCCCGACGTCCAGACGGCCTACCGGCTGCTGACCGAGTTCATCCTCGGCGGCGGCAAACGCATCCGCCCCCTGCTGTGCTACTGGGGCTGGCGGGGCGCGGGCGGCGCCGACTGCGAGGAGATCGTCAGCGCCGCGGCGGCCCTGGAGCTGTGCCACGCCGGGCTGCTCATCCACGACGACATCATGGACGGCAGCGAGCTGCGCCGGGGCCGGGCGACCATCCACCGCAACCTCGCCGACCTCCACGACGGCCCGTCCGCGGAGGCGTTCGGGCACGCGGGCGGCATCCTGCTCGGCACGCTCAGCCTGGCCTGGTCCGACACCCTGCTGTCGTCGTGCGGCGTCGAGCCCGTCCGCCTGCGGGCCGCTCACCACCTCTTCGACGCCATGCGCACCGAGGTCATCAGCGGCCAGTACCTCGACATCCTCGCCCAGCTCCGCGCCGGCGCGAGCGTGACGGAGGCGCTCACGGTGATCCGCTACAAGACGGCCAAGTACACCGTCGAGCGGCCGTTGCAGATCGGCGGCGCCCTGGCCGGCGCCTCACCCGAGCTGCTCGACGCCTTCTCCCGGTTCGGCGTGCCGCTCGGCGAGGCGTTCCAGCTGCGCGACGACGTGCTGGGCACGTTCGGGTCGGCGGCCGAGACCGGCAAGTCGGCGCTCGACGACTTGCGCGAGGGCAAGCACACGGTGATGATCGCGCACGCCGTGGCGCACGCCTCGCCCGCGCAGCTCGGCTACCTGCGCGCCTGGCACGGCAACCCGGCGCTCACCGAGGAGCAGGCCGCCGGGCTGCGCGACATCCTCATCGACACCGGCGCGCTCGACCAGGTCGAGTCGATGATCGACGAACGCGTGGGCGAGGCCACGGCCGCCCTGGCCCGGGCGCCGATCGGGCCCGAGGCCGGCGGCGCGCTGTCCGTCCTGGCCGACCAGCTCGCGCACCGTACCAAGTAGGGGGCTCTCCGATGGGACGCGTACTGCTCGCGGCCCCGCGCGGTTACTGCGCGGGCGTCGAACGGGCCATCTTCTCCGTGGAGGAGGCGCTGCGGCGCTTCGGGCCACCGGTCTACGTGCGCAAACAGATCGTGCACAACACGTTCGTGGTGGCCGACCTCACCGAGCGCGGGGCGGTCTTCGTCGACGAGCTCGACGAGGTGCCGGACGGCGCGCTGGTGATCTTCTCGGCCCACGGCGTCTCCCCCGCGGTCCGGCAGGAGGCCGGGGGCCGCGGCCTGCGCACGATCGACGCCACCTGCCCCCTGGTCACCAAGGTGCACAAGGAGGCGGTGCGGCTGGCCGAGGCCGGCCACGAGATCGTGCTCATCGGCCACGCCGAGCACGAGGAGGTCGAGGGCACCCTCGGCGAGGCGCCCGGCCGCATCCACGTCGTCGATCCGGCCAGGCCCCACGAGGTCACCGCGAGCGGCGCGGCGCGCATGACCTGGCTGTCGCAGACCACACTGTCGGTCGACGAGACCATGGGCGCCGTCGCCGAGCTGCGCGACCGCTTCCCCCAGCTGGCCGACCCGCCGAGCGACGACATCTGCTACGCCAGCCAGAACCGCCAGGAAGCGATCACCCGCATCGCCCCCCGCTGCGACCTGGTCATCGTCGTCGGCTCGGCCAACTCCTCCAACTCCCGGCGGCTGGTCGAGGTCGCGCTGCACGCCGGCGCCCCCGCCGCCCACCTGATCGACCGCGCCGCCGACGCCGACCCGCGATGGCTCGGCGGCGTCGGCACGGTCGGGGTCAGCTCCGGCGCGTCCGTGCCCGACGTGCTGGTCGAGGACCTGCTCGGCTGGCTCGCCGGTCACGGCTACGCCGACGTGGAGCCCGTGACCGTGACCGAGGAGACGCTCACCTTCTCCCTCCCCCTGGAACTCCGTTCCTCCCGCAACCCCGGCTAGACCCCACACCGAGATTGGCGGTGCACCATGACAGAAACCACCGACTCCAGCGCGCCCTTGAACGGCAACGGGCAGCTCAGCCTCAGTACTGAGGCCGCCAAACAGCTCGCGACCACCACCAAGACACCCCCGCAGATGCAGGAGATCACCTCCAGGTGGCTGCTGCGGCTGCTGCCGTGGGTGCAGTGCTCCGGTGGCGTGTTCCGGGTCAACAGGCGCCTGACGTACACGCTCGGCGACGGGCGCATCACGTTCTCCACGACCGGCTCCGACGTGCGGGTCATCCCGGCCGAGCTGACCGAGCTGCCCATGCTGCGCGGCTTCGACGACATGGAGGTGCTCGAAGCGCTGGCCGACCGCTTCCAGCAGCGCGAGATCGAGCCGGGCGAGGCCATCGTCAGGGAGGACGACCCGGCCGACCAGCTCGTGCTGATCGCCCACGGCCGGGTCGGCAAGGTCGGGCAGGGCGCCTACGGCGACGAGCAGAACCTCGGCGTCCTGGCCGACGGCGACCACCTCGGCGAGCAGGCGCTGACCGGCGGCGGCACGTACGACTTCACCGCCACGGCCAAGACGCACACCACCGTGCTCACCCTGTCCAGGCAGACCTTCGAGCAGCTGGCCGAGCAGTCCCCGTCGCTGCGCGAGCACATCCAGAACTGGCGCGCCTCGGGCGACCACGCCCAGAACGCCTACGGCGAGGCCGCGATCGACATGTCCTCCGGCCACTCCGGCGAGGTCGCGCTGCCCGGCACGTTCGTGGACTACGAGCAGTCCCCCCGCGAGTACGAGCTGAGCGTCGCCCAGACGGTCCTGCGGGTGCACAGCCGGGTCTCCGACCTGTACAACCAGCCGATGAGCCAGCTCGACCAGCAGCTCCGCCTCACGATCGAGGCCCTGCGCGAGCGCCAGGAGCACGAGCTGATCAACAACCGGGAGTTCGGCCTGCTGCACAACGCCGACTTCAGCCAGCGCATCCGCACCCGTTCCGGCCCGCCCACGCCCGACGACCTCGACGACCTGCTCGCCGTGGTCTGGAAGGAGCCGGCCTTCTTCCTCGCGCACCCGCAGGCCATCGCCGCGTTCGGCAGGGAGTGCAGCAAGCGCGGCCTCTACCCGCAGGCCAGCGAGGTCAACGGCCACCGCATCCCGGCCTGGCGCGGCGTGCCGATCTTCCCGTGCAGCAAGATCCCGGTCACCGGCAAGCGCACCACGTCGTTCCTGCTCATGCGTACGGGCCAGGAGAACCAGGGCGTCGTCGGCCTGCACCAGACCGGCATCCCCGACGAGTACCAGCCCAGCCTGTCGGTGCGCTTCATGAACATCAACGAGAAGGCGATCATCTCCTACCTGGTCAGCGCCTACTACTCGGCCGCCGTCCTGGTGCCCGACGCGCTCGGCGTCCTGGAGGACGTCGAGCTCGGCAGGAACGGCTAGCAGCCCCTTCGTCCGTCCGGTCCAAGAATTGGTGGTGTTTGTGTTGACGGAGTCGGATCAGCGGCTGAGCCTGGATACCGCCGCGGCGCGGAAACTCGCCACGACGACCAAGACGCCTCCGCAGATGCAGGAGATCTCCTCCCGCTGGTTGCTGCGGATGCTTCCGTGGGTGGACACCGCCGGCACCTATCGGGTGAACCGGCGGCTCACCTACATGGTCGGCGGTGGCCGGGTGAGCTTCTCGCGCACCGGCGCCCGGGTGCGGGTGGTGCCGCCGAGCCTGACCGAGCTGCCGCCGCTGCACGGGCTCGACGACGACCGCCTGCTCGACACCCTCGCGGGGCTGTTCGAGCAGCGGGAGTACGCCCGCGGCGACACGATCGCGCGGGCCGGACGGCCGGCTGACGAGATCATCCTGGTCGCCGACGGCCGGGTCACCCGGTTCCAGCCGGGCGACTACGGCAACCGCCTGGTGCTCGGCACCCTCGGCGAGGGCGACCACGCCGGGACCGAGCCGCCGGGCGAGCGGGCCGTACGGCACGACACGCTGGAGGCCGCCACCAGGTGCACGGTGCTGGCCCTGCCGTGGGAGGAGCTGCGCGCGCTGGCCGAGAGCACGCCCGCCCTGCGCGACCGGCTCGACCGCCACCGCGCCCGGCGGGCGGCCCCCCAGACCAAGCACGGCGAGGCGGCCATCGAGCTGTCGGCCGGCCACCGGGGCGAGCACACGCTGCCGGGCACGTTCGTGGACTACGACCCGGGCCCGCGCGAGTACGAGCTCAGCGTCTCGCAGACCGTGCTGCGCGTGCACGCCCGGGTCGCGGACCTGTTCGGCGACCCGATGGACCAGACGGAGCAGCAGCTCAGGCTCACCGTCCAGGCGGTGCGCGAGTCGCAGGAGCGCGAGCTGGTCAACAACCGCGACTTCGGCCTGCTGCACAACGTCGACCCGAGCCAGCGCATCCGCGCCCTGACCGGGCCGCCCACCCCCGACGACCTGGACGACCTGGTCAGCCGGCGCAAGAAGTCGCGATTCTTCCTGGCCCACCCGCGGGCCATCGCGGCCTTCGGCCGGCAGTGCAGCGCGCGGGGCGTCTATCCCGACACCGCCGAGATCGAGGGCGTGCCCGTGCAGTCGTGGCGGGGGGTGCCCATCCTGCCGTGCGACAAGATCCCGATCAGCCGGGCGGGCACCACCTCGATCCTGTGCATGCGCACCGGCGAGCAGGACCAGGGCGTCGTGGGCCTGTTCCAGACCGGCGTGCCCGACGAGCGGGAGCCGGGGCTCAGCGTGAAGCTCACCGGCATCGACCGGAAGGCCGTCATGTCGTACCTGGTCAGCGCCTACTACTCGTGCGCGGTGCTGGTGCCCGACGCGCTCGGGGTGCTGGAGGACGTGGAGGTCGCGAGCTGATGGCCCAGCCGTTCGAGCTGCCCGACTTCTACATGCCGTACCCGGCGCGGCTCAACCCGCATCTGGAGGAGGCCCGTACGCACTCCAAGCTGTGGGCGCGCGAGATGGGCATGCTGGAGGGATCGGGCGTCTGGGAGGAGGCCGACCTCGACGGCCACGACTACTCCCTGATGTGCGCCTACACCCACCCCGACTGCGACGGCGCCGAGCTGTGCCTGATCACCGACTGGTACGTCTGGGTGTTCTTCTTCGACGACCACTTCCTCGACGTCTTCAAGCGCTCCGGCGACATCCGGGGCGGCAAGCGGCACCTCGACCGGCTTCCCCGGTTCATGCCGATGGGCGCCGACCTGTCCATGCCGGAGCCGGCCAACCCGGTCGAGGCGGGCCTGGCCGACCTGTGGCTGCGCACGGTGCCGGGCATGTCGGCCGACTGGCGGCGGCGGTTCGCCGAGAGCACCCGTCACCTGCTCAACGAGTCGATCTGGGAGCTGTCAAACATCAACGAGGGCCGGATCGCCAACCCGGTCGAGTACATCGAGATGCGCCGCAAGGTGGGCGGCGCGCCCTGGTCGGCGGGGCTGGTCGAGCACGCGGTGGGGGCCGAGATCCCCGCCCGGCTGGCCGGCACCAGGCCGCTGCGGGTGCTCAAGGACAGCTTCTCCGACGCCGTGCACCTGCGCAACGACCTGTTCTCCTACGAGCGCGAGGTCAGGGACGAGGGCGAGCTGAGCAACAGCGTGCTGGTGCTGGAGACGTTCCTCGGGTGCACGACGCAGGAGGCCGCCGACGCCGTCAACGACCTGCTCACCTCGCGCATGCAGCAGTTCGAGCACACCGCGCTGGGCGAGCTGGGCCCGCTCTTCGTCGAGCACGCCGTCGATCCGCTGTCGGCGATGGGCGTGCTGGCCTACGTCAAGGGGCTGCAGGACTGGCAGTCCGGCGGGCACGAGTGGCACCTGCGGTCGAGCCGCTACATGAACAAGGGCGCGAGGACGCCCCGGCCGCTCGGCGCGAAGTCGCTGATCGCCGGCACGGGGGCCAAGCGGCTGCGCAACTTCGCCCACACCGGGCGGCGGCGCGTCGGCCCGTCGCAGATCCCCGAGCTGTACGTGCCCTTCGAGCTGCGCCTGTCCCCCCACCTCGACGGGGCCCGGCGCAACGCGGTGACCTGGTGCGCGTCCATGGGCCTGCTGGAGGCCCAGCCGGGCGTCGCGGGCTCGGCGGTCTGGGACGCCGGCAAGCTGGCCGACTACGACCTGCCGTTGTGCGCGGCGGGCCTGCATCCCGACGCCACCCCGGAGGAGCTGGACCTGGCCTCCCACTGGCTGTGCTGGGGCACCTACGGCGACGACTACTTCCCCGTGGTCTTCGGCCGGTCGGGCAACCTGGCGGCGGCCAAGGTCACCGTGTCCAGGCTGGCGGCGTTCATGCCGCTGGACGGCACGCCGGTGCCGCCGCCGGTGAGCGCGCTCGAACGCGGCCTGGCCGACCTGTGGGCGCGTACGGCGGGGCCGATGCCGGCCGGCGCCCGCGCGCAGCTGCGGCGGTCGGTCGTGACGATGTGCGAGGGCTGGCTCTGGGAGCTGGGCAACGAGGCGGCCGGGCACATCCCCGACCCGGTGGACTACCTGGAGATGCGCCGGCTCACCTTCGGCTCGGAGCTGACGATGATGCTGTGCCGGCTGCGGCACGCGTACGCGCTGCCCGAGGCGCTGTACGAGAGCGGCCCGATGCGGGCGCTGGAGAACGCGGTCATGGACTGCGGGATGTTGCTGAACGACATCTTCTCGTACCAGAAGGAGATCGAGTTCGAGGGCGAGCTGCACAACTGCATCCTGGTGGTCCAGAACTTCTTCGACTGCGACTACCCGGCCGCGCTGGGCATCGTCAACGACCTGCTGACCTCGCGGATGAAGCAGTTCCAGCACATCGCCGTGCACGAGCTGCCGATCCTGTGCGACGACCTCGGGCTCGACTGCGCGGCGCGGCAGACGCTCGACGCGTACCTGGCCGACTGCCGCCACTGGCTGACCGGCGTTCTCAACTGGCACCGCGGCTGTCTGCGCTACGACGAGCCGTCCCTGCGCCGGCACCACCAGCCGCCGGCCTTCCGGCTGTCCGGCCCCCACGGGCTCGGCACGTCGGCGGCGACCCTGCTCTACAGCGGCACGTCGTACGGGCGCGGGGCGTAGAACCAGCCCATCATGCGCAGCAGGCGTCGCAGGTGCGGCGTGACGTTGCGCAGCCGGATCCACCGTTCGTCCGGGGGCAGCGCGGGCAGCGCCAGCACCCGCAGCCCGGACAGGTCGACGAAGGTCAGCTCGCCGGTGTCGACCACGATGTACGTGCTGCCCCCGCGCGAGTCGGACAGCGTGCTGGCGAGCGCGGGGCTGTTGGTGACGTCGACCTCGCCGGACAGGGCGACGGCCGGGGCTCCGGGGACGACCCGCAGCGTGATGCTGAGCTGCCCGTCCTGATAGAGCAGCCGCTCTCCGAGATCGTTCACGACGTGCGCACCCCCCAACAGCTATGGACAGGGGGTTGCCGGTGGGATGACCGTCAAGTTCCTCCCGGCCATGGTGGCCGCCCTGAGGAGGTCGCGGTTCCTTCGCCGCGCTGACGATTAACCCGAAACCAGATTACACGAAGTATGTTTCACTATGTGATGTTCAGGAGAAAATGACCGAATTGCAGCTCAATGATGAAGGGTTGCACCGGTCTCCGCAGACGCACGAAGCCGGCCCAGCACGCAGGGCTGGGCCGGCTTCGGACCGTTCTCTCGGCGGGGCCCGCACACGTCCCGCCGCGGCCGATCCGGGGGCGTTCGGCAAGGTGCCGCCACGAGTGGTCGTGGCTGCCGGAACGCCTTCGGGTCAGCCTGACGGGCGCGCGGACGGGCCGCCGCCGGTCAGCGCTCTCAGTTGTTGTCGCCGTAGTTGCTCTGGGCGTCCAGGACGTTGAGCTCGATGTCCTGGAGGTGCAGGGCGGTGAGGACGTCGATGTACTTGACGGAGTCGTTGAGGACGTCGTTGGCCAGCGTCAGGTCGTCCAGGATGGACAGCTGGCTCAGGATGGCCTTGCCACCGTTGTAGGCGTTGGGGCCGACGTCGGCCGAGGCGCTCGTGGCGGTGAACCCGAACAGCGCGCCGGCGATGGCTGCACCGGTGAGAATGCGACGCATCATTTTTTACTTCCCTTTCATCGGAATCGGCGCAGCGGTGCGCGTCATCATTTATTACCCGCCTCCCGAGTGGCAGGATTTTCGCGAATAACGATCTCGTGGGGCTGCGGCGGCCCGCAAGGAAAATATGCTAAGGCAAAGTCAAGTACCCGCACTTATTCCTTGGCCGTCGATCGGGCGAAAGACATCCCGAAATGCCCCGAAATAATGCGACTCGTCGGGCACGGCAGGTTGTTTTATCCCCATACTCCCGGAGCAGGTAATCGGGAGAAGTCGCTTGAAACGCCGTGCCGTAACGGCGGCACGGCCGGCCACGCGGGGGTGCCGAATATGCCATGAACGGACTACTGCGATTGTTGGCGATTGCATTGGCGCACACCATTGTGTGCGTTTCCCATTCGATGCCCGCGCAGGGCGCCGCAGGCTGCCATCCGCACGGGTGCCGCGCGCAGGCTCCGGCCGTCCGGACGGCGGCGGGCTCGATCGCGCTGCGGGCGGCGATAGAGATGATCGGCGTCCCGTACTCGTGGGGCGGCGGCGGTCCGGGCGGCCCCGGATTCGGAATCGGCAAAGGGGCCAGGACCTGGGGATTCGACTGCTCCGGCCTCACCGAGTACGCGTGGGCGCGGGCCGGCGTGGCCATCGGGACGACGACGTACGAGCAGTGGCGGTCCGGGATCCGGATACCGCGAGAGGAGATCCAGCCCGGGGACCTGGTGTTCTACGACAGCGACGTCGACACCCCCGGCCCCGAGCACGTGGCGCTCGCGGTGGACGGCACGCAGATCGTGCACGCGCCTTACAGCGGCGAATCCGTACGGCTCGACGCGCTGGAACGGCCGCGCTTCCTGGGCGTCGTACGCCCGAGCCCGGGCCGTTCCGACGCCTAGGCCGAGCCCGCCGGCCCGATCTGGCCGGCCGGGCCCGCGCGCCGGAGCCGGGTGCGCCTATGCGTGAGCCCCGCGGCCCAGGTCGTCCTGCAGTGATCGACCTGGGCCGCGAGGCGTTCAGAGCTCGGTGCGCACCAAGCCCGTGCCGTGGCCTCGCGAAATGCCACGGCCCGTACTTTCGGTCCACCTCAAGGCACCAGGAAGGCGACCTTGGCCGGGCGGCTCCGCGTGGTTTCCCGCGGGTCGCCGATCGTCTTCCTGCCTACGCCACGCGAGGAGGCTCAGTTGTTGTCGCCGTACTTGTCCTGGTTGTTGAGGACGTTGGCCTCGATGTCGTTCAGGTGCAGCAGGGTGAGGATGTCGATGTACTTGATGGAGTCGTTGGCGACATCGTTCAGCGCCGTCAGGTCGTCGAGGATGCTCAGCTGGCTCAGGATGCTCTGCCCGTTGTTGTACGGGTTGGGGCCGACGTCCGCGGACGCGGCGGAGGCGGAGAAGCCGAGAGCGGTGACCGCGATAGCTGCACCGGCCAGAATGCGACGGATCATGTTTGCTTTCCTCCATGGATCGGCGCTGAATTTGTGCGCCATGGTCGTTTGTGCAGGGCTGTGAGGTGCCGCAAATAACCATCGCGGCAGGCAGCGAAAATCGCAACTCGGAATGCCCTAACGAAGGTCAAGGGGACGCCTCGATTTCTTGGCACTCGGTTTCCGCGCTCATCGACGGGGCACTGCATATATCCCGGTCCTGCTGCCCGGTGAACGGACTTCTTTTGGCCTTCCGGCGGCGATGTTGGGGCGTTCGTGCCCTGCCGTTCAGGCAACGATCACCCGAAACTTGAGGAACGACCTACGACGCCGGGGCCCGAGTTCGGCGAATTTGGCGACCAGGTGAGTGGTTATCCAGGTGATCGCCTCGGAGGCGCTGTTGCGCTATTACCGGGACGCGATCGAGCCAGATGTCCCGCTGACCTGCAAGAACGCCCCCGAACCAAAACCGCCCCCTCCCGTCAAAGGACAGGAGGGGGCGGGACGCGAGGGAGCAGGGAAGGGGCCGGGCAACCCCGAGCGCAGAAGGCGGTCAGGTGATCCAGGGCGGCGGTCAGGCGGTGGTCAGGTGATCCAGGGCGGCGGTCAGGCGGTGGAGGGCGGTCAGGGATTCGCGGGCGGCGTCGAGGCCGAGCACGTCCACCAGGCGGTCGGCGAACTCGCGGTGGCCCGGGACGATCCCGGCGATCGCCTCGCGGCCCGCCTCCGTCGGCTGGAGGAGCTTGGCGCGGCGGTGGGCGGGGTTGGGCCGGTATTCGGCCAGCCCCCTCTCCACCAGCAGGTCCGCGATGCGCTGCACCCCCTGGCGGGTCATGCCCATCACCCGGGCGATCCCCGCCACCGGCAGCGGCTCCCCCAGGACGGCGCCCAGCACCTGCCACCAGGCCGCCGTCATGCCCGCCGGCTTGGCCAGCTCCTCCGCCACGTGCAGGAACTGGCCGTTGAGCCGGAACGACGCCAGCGCCAGACCGGACAGCAACTCGGCCGCCACACTCTCACTGCCGTCACCGCTCCCATCGCGCCCGCCACCGCTCCCGTCGCGGCGGGCAGGGTGGTCTTCGGGGACGGGGCTGCCGCCGGGGGTCATGCGGCCATCAGCACCTCGAACGCCGAGGCGTCGCTCTCGCCGAACAGGCGGCACCAGGCGTCGAGGACGTCGGGCCGGTAGACGTCGAGCCGGCGGAAGATCTCCCGGGCGAAGGCGACGGGCTCGGTGGGGCCGGCGGTGACGAGGTCGCCGTCGAGCACGGCGTCCGTCTCCTGGTAGCGCCCGGCTCCGGCGTAGCCCTGCTGGGCCCCCAGGTACGGCAGCGCCGCGCTGGTGTGGCCGCGGTCGTCGAGCAGGCCCTCGCGGGCGAGGCCGGCCGTCGCGCCGCAGATGGCCGCCACCGGCACCCCCGCCTCCAGGAACTCGCGCGCCTTGCGGGCGAACGGCGCCAGCTCGTCACCCGCGTCCCACAGGTCGGCCCCCGGCAGGATGAGCAGCGAGCTGCCCTCGGGCGTGAGCCGGTCGAGCGCGAGGCCGGGGGTGACCCGCAGGCCGCCCATGCTGACGACGGGCTCGCCGGTCAGGCCGACGTTGACGATCTCGTACGCCCCGGGCTCGCGCTGGAAGCGCTCGCTGCGCAGATGGGCGGTCGCGTGCCCGGTCTCCCAGTCGGCGAAGGTGTCGTAGACGGCGTGGTGGGTGATTCCCTTCATGACAACATACTGTCATTTCGACAGCATGTTGTCAATGAAGAACCGTGCGAGGATAGGCGCCATGGCACAGATCGTCGGCGGAGGACGGCCGGTCAACGACGCCGAACGGCGCGTGATCTCCTACTTGCGCGACCACGCCCCCGCCGACTGGCTGCTGCTGCACAACGTCGAGGTCCCGCGCGGCGACGACGTGTTCGAGGTCGACCTGATCGTGCTGACCGCCCACTCGCTGGTGGTCGTCGACGTCAAGGGCACCCGCGGCCGCATCGAGGTGTCCGGCACCCGCTGGTACCCGCCGCGGCGGGAGGCGTTCGGCTCTCCGGTGACCAAGCTGCGGGGCACCGCCAAGGCGCTCAAGGGCCTGCTGGTGTCCAGGGCCACCCAGCTCGAACGCGTCTACGTCGACAGCCTGGTCGTGCTCACCTCGCCCGACGCCGAGCTGGTCGACCAGGCCGGCCGCGACGCCCCCAACGTCACCGACCTGCCGGGCCTGGTGGCCACGCTGGGCGACGTCTCGCGGGTCAGGCGGGGGTGCAGCCCCGACGTGCGGCCCTACCTGACGGCGGTGCTCGACGCGCTCAACCACACCGTGCGCCGCAGCACCGCGCCGCCCAGGTTCGGCAACTGGGAGGTCGAGGAGCAGCTCGGCGGCGACGCCAAGGTCACCGAATACCGCGCGTTCAACGCCACGCTGCCGGGCAGCGAGACCGTGCTGCTGCGGGTCTACCAGGCCGACCCGCTGGCCGACCACGAGGCGCGGGCCGCCGAGCGCCAGCGCATCGCCAACGCCTACCAGTCGCTGGCCCGCATCCCGCCCCATCCGTGCGTCGTGCGCTCGCGCGACTTCTTCGCCATCGACGACGAGAGCCGGTTCGTGCTGGTGCTCGACGACGTCCACGGCGAGGCGCTGCATCTGTCGCTGGGCAAGGGCGCCCGGCTGGGCGTGATCCAGGACCTGCTGCGCGGGCTCGCGCACGCGCACGCCAACGGCGTCGTCCACCGGGCGCTCACGCCCGGGTGCGTGCTGGTCACCGACGACGGGCACGCGGTGCTGACCGGGTTCGACTACGCCAAGCCGGGGCCGCGCAACTACACGGTCGCCCACGAGCTGGGCAACGTGCTCGACGCCCATTACGTCGCGCCCGAGTGCCAGGAGCGTCCCGACCGGATGACCACCGCGTCCGACGTCTACGCGGCCGGGGCCATCGCCTACCAGCTGCTCACCGGGCAGCTCCCGACCAGCTCCGACGCCCACGGTCCCGACGTCCCCGACGTCGTGCGCCGGATGCTGGACCACGCCCCGGCCAAGCGGCCGAGCGCCGCCGAGGCGCTCGACGCGCTGCAGGGCGTGCCGTTGCAGCAGTCGCGGCTGCGGCGGCTGGTCCGCCGTCTGGTCTCCGGTCCCTGACGTCCCCCTCAGGCGGGCAGGCTGCGGCGCAGGGCGCTGGCGTGCCTGAGGTAGTCGAGGGCCAGGCCGGTGCGCCCGGCCGAGCGGTGCAGCTCGCCGAGCAATTGGGTGGCCGACGCCTCGCCGCTGCGGTCGCCGAGCTCCTGGAAGACCTCCAGCGAGCGTTCGAGGCCGGTCGAGGCGCGGGTCAGGTCGCCGCGCGCCGCCTGGAGGCCCGCGAGGCTCTGCAGCGCGTACGCCCCGCAGTGGCGGTCGCCGAGCGACTCGAAGATCTCCAGGGCGTGCCGGTGGAACGACATCGCCTGGTGCAGCCGGCCCATCTGGAGGCACACGCAGCCTTCCCTGTGGGCGTCCCCGAGCTCCTGGGCCAGCCGCATGGCCTCGCCCAGCGACTCCGCCGCCTGGACGAGGTCGCCGGAGGTCAGGCAGGCCCGGCCGATGGCCTGCCGGGCGAACGCCTCGCCGTGCCGGTCCTCGGAGGCGACGAACATGGCCAGCGCCCGGCGCAGATACCCGAGCGACCGGAGGTGCCGGCCGCGGAACTGGTTCACGGCGCCGAGCCCGCAGACGGAGGTCGCCTCGGCCCTGACGTCTCCTATTTCGTGAAATATCTGGCGGGAGAGGGTGAAGCCCTCGGCGGACTCCTCGTACCGGTCCTGGTAGAGGCTGACCTGGGCCAGGCCCCTGAGCATGGCGGCCTCGCCGTACCGGTCGCCGGCGGCGCGGGCGGCGGCCAGGGCGGCGGTGTGCGTACGGCGCCAGGTGCCGAGGTGGCAGTGCAGGTCGAGGTAGGGCACCATGGCGGCGGCCAGCCCCCAGGCCGACTCGGCCAGGCCCAGCTCGGCCGCCAGGTCCACGGCTCCGGCCAGCGCCTCGTGCTCCGACTCGAACCAGGTGATCGGGTCGGCGGTGAGCCGGTCGAGCGTGCGCGCGGGCAGCCGCCACCTGGCCGCCCTGGCCGCGGTGAGGCTGAAGACGGTGGTGGGCAGGCGGGCCATGGCGTGCTCGGTGGTGGCCGTCCAGGCCGCCAACACCCGGGCCAGCGCGCCGCGGTCGGGGCCGCGGTCGCGGGCGTGCCTGCCGACGAGGTCGGGCACGCGGTAGCGCGGCTGGCCGACGTCGTCGGTGCCGACCGGGTCCAGCAGGTGGGCGTCCACGAGCAGGTCGGTGACGTCGTGCGCGCCGTGCCGGCCGAGCGCCGCGTCCACCACCCAGCCCGGCTGCGCCCCGGCGGCGGGCCCGAGGACGCCGAGCGCGCTCAGGGTACGGGCGGCCTCCGCGGGCAGCCTGCGGTACCCGGCGTCGAGGCAGGCCCGCACCTCCTTCAGCTCGGCCAGCCAGTCCTCTTCGAGCCGCTCGCGCAGCACCGACAGCGACCAGCCGGGCCGGGCCGCCAGCCGGGCTCCGGCGGCCCTGACCGCCAGGGGCGACCCGCCGCACAGCGTGACGACGGCCAGGGCGTCGGCCGGTTCGCGGGCCACCCGCCCGGCCCCGGCGACGCCGCCGAGCAGCGTCAGCGACTCCTCCGGCGACAGCTCGCCGAGCTCGACGCGCAGCGCGCCGGGCAGCTCGGTGATCCGCCGCCTGGTGGTCACGATCACGGCGCTGTCGTTGCCGGGGAGCAATGGGCGTACCTGGGCGGCGTCGCGGGCGTCGTCCAGCAGGATCAGCATCGGGCGTTCGGCCAGCAGCGACCGCAGCAGCGCCGACCGCTCGCCGGGCGTCGGCGGCGCGCCGGTCACGCCGAGCGCCCGCAGCGCCTCGGCCAGCAGCTCGCCCGGCGCCCTGCCGCCCAGCTCCAGGTGGAGCTGCCCGGCGGGGAAGGCCGGGCGCAGGCGGTGGGCGGCGTGCACGGCCAGGGCCGACTTCCCCACGCCGGGCGGGCCGGAGATCACCGCGACCGAGAACGTCCCGGCCAGCGCGGCCAGGGGGGCGGCCCGGCCGATGAAGTCCGGCAGATCGGGCGGGAGCTGCCGCGGCACGGCCGGCGCCGCCCGGCCCTCGTCGGCCAGGATCAGCTCGTACGCGCCGCGCAGCTCGGCCCCCGGCTCGACGCCGAGCTCGTCCACGAGCTGGTCGCGGACCGCCGCGTACGTGCGCAGCGCCTCGGCCTTGCGGCCCCCGCGGTGCAGGGCGAGCAGCAGCCGGCCCCACAGGTCCTCCCGGTAGGGATGCTCGACCAGCAGGCCGCGCAGCTCGTCGGCGGCGCCGTCGTGGTCGCCGGCCTTGAGGCGCCGCTCGATCAGCGACTCGGCGGCCCGCAGCCGCAGCCGGTGGAGGTGCTCGATCCGGCGGTCCCAGACCGGGCTGCCCGGCAGGTCGCTCAGCGGCGCGCCGCGCCAGAGCGCGAGGGCCGCGCCGTACTCGCCGCGACGGGCCAGCTCCTCGAACAGGCGCAGGTCGAGCGCGCCGTCGGCGACGTCGATCGTGTAGCCGGCCCCGGCGGCGCGCAGGCCGACCGGGCCGAGCTGGGACCGCAGCGAGCTGACGTAGGTGCGCACGTTGGCCAGCGCCGAACGCGGCGGGCGCCCCGGCCAGAGCACCTCGGCGAGCCGGTCGGCGCCGACCACCTGCCCCGCCTCCAGCAGCAACGTGGCCAGCAGCATGCGGGGTTTGCCGCCGGAGATCCGTAGAGGGCGGCCGGCGGAGCGGATCTCCAGCGGGCCGAGGACGTGGAAGGTGACCGTCATGACAGCATCAGCCCCTTTACGGGAGATCTGACAGCTCTTTGTATCGGTTCTGGATGATTCTTGTGCGGCCAATGCGGACTCTGGTGTCACAGATCCCACTGGAAAGGATCACCCCATGAAGCTCAGCCGATCAATGGTCGCCGGCCTGGCATTGTTACTCGGCCTCGGCACGACGACCCCCGCCTTCGCCGACCCGGAGCCCGAGTCCGCGCAGGCGCAGCTCCTCGCGACGAACTTCCAGATGCCGTTCCCCTGCGGCCAGACCTGGACCGGCAACTCCAGCGCGAGCAGCGCCCACCAGTCGTGGGAGATCGACTTCAACAGGGGCAGCACCGCCGACGCCGACCTCGGCGACCCGGTCGTGGCCGCCGCCTCGGGAACGGTGGTGATCTCGGCGCACCAGGGCTCGACCAACGGCTACGGCAACCTCGTCAAGATCGACCACGGCGGCGGCTGGTCCACCTACTACGCCCACCTGAACACCCGGCTGGTCAGCGCCGGCCAGTCCGTCTCGCAGGGCCAGCAGGTCGGCACGGTCGGCAACACCAGCAAGCCGGGCAACAACATCAGCCCCCACCTGCACTACGAGGTGCGCCTGGGCACCAGCTACCCGTCGAACATCCAGAAGGCCGTCTTCAACGGCGTCACCTTCAGCTACCCGGTGCAGACGCTGAGCTCGAAGAACTGCGGCGGGTCCAGCAACCCGTACACGCCGCAGGAGGCCTGCGGCGCCGGCTACGACGTGATCGACTCGGCCGGGCTCGGCACCGACGGGACCGTCTACCTGCTCTACAACGGCTCCAACGGCAACAACTGCGTGGTCACCATGAAGGCGAAGTCGCTCGGCACGGCGACCGCGACGACCGCCTACCTGGAGGTGCAGGGCAGTACCAGGAAGACCGACTCCGGCAACTACGGCTACTACGCCGGCCCGGTCTACGCCGCCGCCGCGAACACGTGCGTCAAGTGGGGCGGCAAGGCCGGCGCCTCGGCCTACGACAGCCCGTTCGAGCACTGCGGCTGAGGCGGCTCAGGCGGGCGTGATCGTGTCGAGGACGTCGATCACGTACAGCATGGGCCTGTCCCCCGGGGAGCCCACGGCCAGCCGGCTGCCGACCTGGCTGCCGACCAGCGCCTCCAGCCAGGCGGGCGGCACCGAGCCGGGCCTGAGGGTGAAGGCGCTGGGACCGCCCTTCCGGTAGGACGAGTCCACCACCGTGCGGGACGGCCAGGACGCGGCCACGTACTGGATGACCACCTTGGAACCGGCCGTGACGTCCCGTCCCGAACCGTCGATGAGGGTCCGGGGCGGGGAGTCCGGCCGCAGGTCGGACGGGATCGCCGGCAGCGCCCGCCCGACGAGCCGCGCGTCGGGCGGGTAGCCGCCGAGGATGTCGAAGACCACCACCAGCGTGTCGGCCGGCGAGACGCCGGTCAGCGGCACGTTCGGGCCCATGGCCTCCGACGCCGGGCTGACCAGCATCACCCGGCTGCCGGCCGGCCTGCCGATGAGCGAGGCCCGCCAGGTCTCGGAGACCTGCCTGCCGTCGAAGACGACCGTGGTGGGCTGGTTGCCGTCGTAGGTGCTGAGATACGGCTGGTTCCCCGACCATCGCCGGATGTCCACGTCGGCGAGCACGACGTCCCCCGGGACCGTACGCCGGCCGTTGCCCATGGAGAGCACCGTGATCCGCGGCGTGCGTCCCGGCTTCCCCCGAGGTATGGCGACGACGGGCTTGCTGCCGAACGCGCCCGTCACGACGGGCTGCGAGCCGTCCTCGGCGACGCCACACGAGGTGGCCAGCATGAGTACGGCAGGCCAGAGCAGGCGCACGATTTCCCCCAAGATGCCAGATCCGAAGGGGTTACTTGCCGCAATAGCCAAAAGGAAAGCTGCGGGTCTCGCCATCTCACGACAAAGGGCGCGGGAGACTGGACCGCGTGAGCAAGCCCAACCTGGCCCGCAGGGTCGCAGAAGCAGCCGAGATCGCGTTGACCACCCGCCACTACGTGACGTTCATCGACGTCGTGACGGGGTTGCGCTGGCTGCGGTCCCGGCACGTGGACCTCTGGCGGCAGGGCCGCGCCGGCACGCTGGCCGAGCTGGCCGCGGTCGACGAGGAGCGGCTGCTCGTCACGGCCGGGCTGCTGCGGGAATGGGCGCTGGCCAAGGGGCTCAGGCCGGTGGAGACGCCGTACGTGGCCGGCACCCGCGACCGGCGCGACCTGCGCTTCACCTCCGGCCACGGGCAGGACGCCTTCCGCGTCCACTGGCTCTCGCCCGATCTGAGCGAGGCCCGGGTGCGGCGGCTCACCGAGCGGCAGAGCAAGGCCCCCGACCTGGTGGCCGTGGTCTCCGAGAACCCGTGGACGTGCGCGTCCTGCGGCGACACCGGGCCGTACCTGATCATGGAGGACGACCGGCCCCACTGCCTGAGCTGCGCCGACCTGGACCACCTGGTGTTCCTGCCGTCGGGGAACGCGGCGCTCAGCCGGCGGGCCAAGCAGGAGAGCGGGCTGTCGGCGGTGGTCGTCCGGTACAACCGGCGGCGCAAGGTCTACCAGCGCCAGGGCGTGCTGGTCGAGGAGGCCGCGCTGGCCGCGGCCGAGGAGCGCTGCCTGGCCGACGAGGAGGCACGGCTGCGCCGCCGCGAGCGCGACCAGGTGCGCAGGGCCGAGCAGGACGTCGCCTTCCAGGCGGCGATGGCGGCCGAGATCGCCCGGCTGTTCCCGGGCTGTCCGGCCGAGCGGGCCCGCGAGATCGCCGAGCACGCCGGCCGGCGCGGCAGCGGCCGGGTGGGCAGGACGGCGGCGGCCAGGGCGCTCGACGAGAACGCCATCACGCTGGCGGTGATCGCGTCGGTCCGGCACCTCGACACCGACTACGACCGCCTGCTCATGTCCGGCGTCCCCCGGATGGAGGCCAGGGACCGGATCAGGGACGCCATCGAGGCCAGGCTCACGGAGTTCCGGCGACCGCCCCGATGACCGCGCGGGCCCGCCTTCGGTACCGTCCATGCATGGACGACTGGCACACCGTACGTGCGGAACTGCGGGCCTTCGCGCTGGGCCTGCCCGAGACCCACGAGGACCATCCGTGGGGCGAGACGGTCATCAAGGTCAACAAGAAGGTCTTCCTGTTCCTCGGCCTGGACGAGCAGACGGAGAAGTGGGCCCCGACGTTCGGCGTGAAGCTGCTGTCGGAGGCGCACGGCCACGCGCTGACCGTCGAGGGCGCGGCCCCCAGCGGGTACGGCCTGGGCAGGGCCGGCTGGGTGACCGTGCCGTTCCTGTCGGCGCTGCCCGAGACCGACGTGCTGCTCGACTGGGTCGAGGAGAGCTACCGGACCATCGCCCCGAAGCGGGCGGTCAAGCTACTGGACGGCCAGCCGTAGCGCGAAGGCGACCAGCAGCACCCCGGTCACCCGCTCGACCCTGGCCCGCACCCGCGGCCTGCGCAGCAGCGCGCTCACCCGGTCGATGATCACGTTGTAGAGGCTGAACCAGAGCACGTAGAGCACGGCGATGATGCCCGACAGCAGCAGGGCCCGTCCCAGGGTGTCGCCGTGGCCGGGCAGGAACTGCGGCAGCCAGGTCACGAAGAGCAGCAGCACCTTGGGGTTGAGCAGGTTCGACAGCAGGCCCCTGCGCACGTGCACGAGCGGCGAGCCGGTCGGAAGCGCGGCGCCCTCCACGGCCTTGGCCCGGTTCCGGCTGGACAGCAGGGCGTGCACCCCGAGCCAGAGCAGGTAGCAGATGCCGAGGGCGCGCACCACGGTGAAGGCGGTGGGCGAGGCGGCCAGCAGCGCCGACAGGCCGACCGCGGCGGCGGCGGCGTGCACGGACAGGCCCAGCAGGCCGCCGAGCATGGTCAGCAGGCCGGCCACGCGGCCGTGGGCGAGGGAGTTGCGCATGATCAGGGCCGCGTCGGGGCCGGGGATCATGATCATGATCAGCGTCGTGACCGCGAAGGTCAGCAGCATGGCGGGGGTCTCCCGGAGCTGGGGGCGCGCTCCCGCCCGACCCGCCGGGTGTGCGGAGGTCGCACGGTCACGCGGGCGAACATCGTCAGTGCCTTGTGGGCACCGGCCATGATATCTGGATCAGTTTGCCGAAATACGCCAGGGACGGCGATAAGGGACCTCTGTGACGAAAGCCACCACGAGGTCCCTGATCCGTCCGGCGAAGGCCGCCTCTACTTCGCGAAGGCCGCCAGAGCGATGCCGAGGCCGCGTTCGTTCTGGCCCTGGGCCTTGGCGTCGGTGGAGTTGACCGAGAAGACCACGACCCGGCTCAGGTCCTGGGTGGCGCCGATGCCGGTGGAGCTGCCGTAGCGGGCGCCGGTCTTGCCGTACGCGACGATGCCGCCGGGCAGCACCAGCTCGGTCAGGCCCGAGGTGTAGTGGGCCGGCTCGTCGTCGGTGCCGTACATGGTCACCTTCGGCACGGCGAACATGGGCTTCAGCTGCTCGGCGGGCACGAGCCGGCCGCCGAACAGCGCCTTGGTGAACTTCTCCAGGTCGGCGGCGGTGGTGATGAGGTCGCCCGAGGCCCAGGTGGAGGTGACCTCCATCTCGGTGACGTCCACGACGTACGCGCCGCCGTAGGGGAAGGAGTCGGGGAAGCCCTTGGGGACGACCTGGTAGCCCTGGTTGTGCCGGCCGTGGATCTTGACGGACGCGCCGGGGAAGTAGCTCTGGTTCATGCCGGCCGGGCGCAGGATCCGGGCGCCGACCTCCTGCTCGTACGACCTGCCGGTGACCTGCTCGATCACCAGGCCCTCGACGAAGGTGTTGACGTTGAGGTAGTGCTGCTTGGTCCCCGGGGTGAACTCGATCGGGTTGAGCACGGCCTGGCGGACGTACTCCTGCGGGGTGATCGTCTTGAAGCGGTCGGCGTAGACCCGCTCGAAGCCGCCCTCCGACTTCGGCGCGGGCAGGCCGCTGGTGTGGTTGAGCACCTGGGCCAGCTTGACCGGCGGGTAGTCGGCGGGCAGCAGCCCCGGCAGGTAGTCCTGGACCGTGCGGTCGAGGGAGACCTTGCCCTCGGCCACGAGCTGGAGCACGACCGCCGTGGTCAGGACCTTGGTCACGCTGCCCGCCCGGAACCTGGCCCCCTCCCTGGCCGGGTGCTTCCCGCGCAGATCGGTCACGCCGGAGACGCCGTGCCAGGAGCCGGCCGAGCCGCTGACCCTGACCTCGGCCGCGGTCGCGTCGGCCGCGGGCAGCCCGGCGATGCTCTGCCGCAGCGCGGTCTCGTTGATCGGCGGCACCTGGACGGCGGCGGCGCTGTGGGCGCCCGTCTGGGCGAGGGCGGGGGCGCTGACGGTCAGGGCGGACAGAGCGGACAGGGCCAGGACGGCGGCGGCGAGACGGGTGCGCTTCATGGGGATCTCTCCAGGTCACATCGGCTTTCGATGGGACAATCCTGGCCGGAGACCCCCTGGCGGCGGATCGCCGACGACGGCGATCTTCCGGCTCGCTCTCAGGAGGGAGGGGACTCGCCCGATCAGGTGACCGCGAGCCGCCGGGCGTACCGCTCGTCCCGCCACAGCTCCTTGTCCAGCACCTCCAGCAGCGTGGTGGCCGCGTCGTGGACGTCGGCGTAGCCGATGTAGAGCGGCGCGAAGCCGAACCTCAGGACGTCCGGCGCGCGGAAGTCGCCGTGCACCCCCCGGTCGATGAGGGCCCGCATGACCGGGTAGCCGTCCGGGTGGTGGAAGCAGACCTGGCTGCCGCGCGCGTCCGGCTCGGCGGGCGAGACCAGCTTGAGCGCGTCGCCGACCAGGTCGACGAAGAGCGAGGTCAGGGCGACGCTCTTGGCCCGCACCTGCGCCATCGGCACCCGCTCCCAGATGTCCAGCGCCGCCTCCAGCGCGGCGAAGGACACCACGTGCGGCGTGCTGACCGCGAAGCGCCGGACGCCCTCGGCCGGGCGGTAGCCGGTCTCGAAGGCGAACGGCTCGGCGTGGCCGTGCCAGCCGGACAGCACGTTCTCGGCGGTGGCGTGGTGGCGCGGGTTGACGTAGAGGAAGGCGGGCGCGCCGGGTCCGGCGTTGAGGTACTTGTACGTGCACCCGACCGCGAAGTCGGCCTGCGACACGTCCACCTCCATGGCGCCCACGCTGTGGCACACGTCCCAGACCATGAGCGCCCCGGCCGCCTGGACCTGGGCGGTCACCGAGGGCACGTGCCGCCGGGCGCCGGTGCGGTAGTTCACCTCCGACAGCAGCACCACGGCCGCGTCGTCGAGGCGGCCCTCGGCCCAGTCGCGCACCTCGTAGTCGCCGAGCAGCCGGGCCAGGCCCTGGGCGATGTAGTGGTCGGTCGGGAAGTTCCGCGGGTCGGAGACGATCACCTTGCGGCCGGGGCGCAGCCGTACGGCGGCGGCCAGCGCCTGGTAGGCGGCGATCGTGGTGGTGTTGCCCACGACGACCTGGCCGGGGCCGGCCCCGATCAGCGGCGCGAGCCGGTCGCCGGCGGTCAGCGGCTGGTCGTACCAGCCGGCCGCGTTCCAACCGCCGACCAGCTGGCCGCCCCACTCGTCCTCGACCGTGCGGCGCACCCGTTCCGCGGCGCGGCGGGGCATCGCGCCGAGCGAGTTGCCCACGAGGTAGACGACCCCTTCGGGCAGGACGAACTCGTCCTTGAACGGCCGCAGCGGATCGTCGGCGTCGAGGGCGAGGCAGGCGTCGCGGTCCAGCACCGGTTGTGCTCCTTACGGGGGTGAGATGGTGGCAATTATCCGGTTTACACCATTCTGGTACTCGCGGACGTACCAGTTCTGCACCGGATTGTGCGCCGCGTCCAGGCGGAGCGATCCTCGTGGGCCGTCCAGCTCGCCCACCCCGGCCAGCGCCTTCGTCAGGTCGCCGCCCGCGGCCGCCGCCCGGTCGATCAGCCGCATCGCGTCCCAGCTCTGCAGCGCGACCGCGGACGGGTTCCGCCCGGTGCGCGCCCGCCACCCCGCCACGAACGCGGCGTTGGCCGGGTTCCGCAGCGCGGGCGACCAGAGCCCGACGCTGACCATGCCCTCGGCGTCCCGGCCGACCGCGCGCAGGACGTCCTCGTCGGCCAGGTTCTGGCAGGCCAGCAGCTTGATCCTGGCATCGTAGCCGAACCGCTTGAACGCCTTGACGAACGCGACCGCCTCCCCGCCCGCGTAGAAGGCGTACAGAAGCCGCGCCTCGCGCGGTATGCGCGCCAGGTACGGCTCCAGGTCGGCCTGCCCGCCGAACGGCGTCAGGATGCGCTTGAGCGGCCCGGCGCCGTATCCCTCGGCGAAGCCGGTCAGGGTCTCGGTGCCCGCGGAGTAGTCGGAGGCCATGAGCACCACGTCCTGGCCGGCGTAGTGCTCGGCGGCGTACCGGCCGGCCGCGTAGCCGTGGGCGCGGTTGGTGTAGGACACCCGGAAGACGCCGGGCCCGCCGAGCTGGTCGGCGCCCGCGTTCGCGATCACCACCGGGGTGCCGGCCGCCTCCTTGACCACCGAGACGGCGACCGGGGAGGCGAGCAGGCCGGTGAGCACGTCGGCCCCGCCGTCGATCAGCTTCCTGGCCTGCTCCGCGCCGATCTCCGGGCTGCTGCCGTCGTCAGCCACGACCAGCCGGGCCGGCCGGCCGCCGAGCAGGCCGTGGTGGTCGTCCAGGTAGAGCCGCATGGCGGTCTCCATGTCGTCGCCGAGGGGGGCGTACACGCCGGTCTGCGAGATGATCGCGCCGACCCGTACGGGCTCGTCCTCCGCGGCGAGGGGCACCGAGCCGCCGCAGCCGGCGACCATCAGCGCGACCAGCCCCAGCACGGCAACGCGCATGGGAGCCCCCTTCAGCCCTCGCCCGACGCCCCGGGCACGCGCGGCACGCGGGCGTCGGTGGCCAGCTAGCCCTTGCCGGGGTGCAGCGCCCCGCACCGGTCACACGTGCGGGCCTTCTCGTCGCCGTAGAACGCCTCGAAGACCGGCGGCAGGTCCTTGACGATGTCGCGCACCTGGAGCTCGACCTCGTGCACCTTGGCGCCGCACTCCGCGCAGTACCACTGGAACTTCTCCAGCTCGCCCTCGGGCCGGACGCGCTCCACCACCAGCCCGACGGACCCGGCCTCCGGGCGCTGCGGCGAGTGCGGCATGCGCGCCGGCAGCAGCCACATCTGCCCCTCGCGGACGTGCACGGTCTCGGGGCCGTTCTCGGTCACCACGTTGACGTGCATGTTGCCGCGCACCTGGTAGAACAGCTCCTCGTACGGATCGACGTGGAAGTCGGTCCTGGAGTTGGGCCCGCCGACCACCATCACGA
Source organism: Nonomuraea sp. NPDC001636 (assembly GCF_040298265.1). NCBI lineage: Bacteria > Bacillati > Actinomycetota > Actinomycetes > Streptosporangiales > Streptosporangiaceae > Nonomuraea > Nonomuraea sp. NPDC001636. The sequence goes on along the minus strand of NZ_JBEOZT010000017.1, from coordinate 110,264 downwards.
TGAAGTCGCCGGCCCCCTCGAAGACCACCTTGTTGCCGACCGGCGGCTTGAGCAGGTGGGCGTGCTCGTCGATCCACTTGGTGAAGTCAATGGGGGGAATCATGGTCGCTCCTGTGGATGGTAGGCGACGGCCTGCATCTCGATGAGCAGGTGCGGGTGCGGGAGCTGGTGCACCGCCACCGTGGTCCTGGTCGGACCCTCCTCGTCGAAGAATTCGGCGTACACCTCGTTGTAGCCCTTGAAGTCGTTCATGTTTACCAGGTACGTGGTGATCTGTACGAGATCCGCCAGCGACCCTCCGGCGGCCATGAGCAGGTCGCCGACGTTCTCGATGACCGCCCGCGTCTGGGCGCGGATGTCCAGGTCGGTGACGCCGAACCGGTCGGCGCGGGCGCCCGCGAAGGTGCCGTCGGGCCTGCGGGAGCTGGTGCCGGAGACGTACAGGAAGTCGCCCGCGCGCTTGACGTGCGGGAACCGTCCACGGGGCACGGCCTTGCCGGGGACGCGGATGGCCTCGCGGCTCACGTGCCGAACACCGCCCGGACCGAGCCGAGCCCCTCGATCCTGGCCTCGAACACGTTGCCCGCCTCGACCGGCACGACCGGGCCGAGCGCGCCGGTCAGGACGACGTCCCCGGCGCGCAGCGGGTGGCCGGTGGCGGCCAGCGCGCCGGCCAGCCAGAGTGCGGCGTTCAGCGGGTTGCCCATGCACGCGGCTCCGGACCCGGCCGAGACCTCCTCGCCGTCGCGGGTCATCGTCATCGCCGCCGCGCCGAGGTCGAGGTCGGTCAGCCGCTTCGGCGTGGCGCCCAGCACGTACGCGCCTGAGGAGGCGTTGTCGGCGACCGTGTCGGTGATCGTGATGTCCCAGTCGGCGATGCGCGAGTCGGCGATCTCGATGGCGGGCAGCGCGAACTCCACCGCCCTGAGCACGTCCACCAGCGTGAACGGCCCCTCGCTCAGGTCCTTGCCGAACACGAGCGCGACCTCGGCCTCGGCGCGCGGCTGCAGGAACCGCTCCACCCGGATGGGCCGGCCGTCGAGCTCGGCCATGTCGGCGAAGAGCATGCCGTGGTCGGGCTGGTCGATGCCGAACTTGCGCTGCAGCAGCGGGTTGGTGGCGCCGATCTTCCGGCCGACCGGCCGCCGGCCCTCGTCCAGCGCCCGCCGGGTGTTGATGTCCTGCACCGCGTAGGCGTCGGCCACCGTGGTGATGAGATCCCTGAGCGGCGCGCAGGGCTTGCCGGTACGCGCGGCCTCGACGAGCCGCTCGGCGGCCTGCCCCCGGGTGTCGACGGCCAGGGACCATTCGTCATGCATCGGGTTGCTCCAGTTTGATGGTGATCGTGGTGGGCTCGGAGTAGAAGTCGAGCGACTGCGTGCCGCCCTCCCTGCCGATGCCCGACAGCTTCACGCCGCCGAACGGGGTGCGCAGGTCGCGCAGGTACCAGGTGTTGACCCAGACCAGCCCCGCCTCCAGGCGCTGGGCCACGCGATGGGCGCGGTCGAGGTTGGTGGTCCAGAGGGTGGCGGCCAGGCCGTACTCGCTGCCGTTGGCCAGGTCGATCGCCTCGGCCTCGCTGTCGAAAGGAGCCACGTGGCACACGGGACCGAAGATCTCCTCTCGATTGAAACGGGACCACTCCGACAACCCTGTCATTACCGTCGGTTCCACGAAATATCCGGAATCGCGGTGGTCGCCGAACGTCGGGACGCCGCCCCCCGTGAGCACCTTGGCCCCCTCCGAGCGGGCCAGGGCGTAGTAGGACAGCACCTTCTCCCGATGCCCGGCCGAGATCATCGGCTGTAGCTCGACTTCCTGGGCGCGCGCGGCCAGCCGGCCGCAGAAGTCCTCGAAGATCGACCGCTCGACGTACAGCCGCTCGGTGCACAGGCACACCTGGCCGCCGTTGGTGAAGACCGACTTCACCGTGCCCTCGACGGCCCGGCCCAGGTCGCAGTCCTCGAAGACCAGGCCGGCGTTCTTGCCGCCCAGCTCGAACGAGATCGGCTTGACACGGTCGGCGGCCGTCTTCATGATCTGCGTCCCGGTCGCGGTCGAGCCGGTGAACGTCACGCCGTCCACGCCCGGGTGCTCGACGAGGAGCTGGCCCGCCGGGCCGTGCCCGAAGATGATGTTGACCACGCCCGGCGGCAGGCCCGCGTCGGCGCAGATCTCGGCGAAGACCGCGGCCGAGCCGGGCGTGTGCTCCGACGGCTTGACGACCACGGTGTTGCCGGCGACGAGGGCGGGGGCCAGCTTCCACGTCATGAGCAGGAACGGCAGGTTCCACGGCACGATCACGGCGACCACGCCGAGCGGCCTGCGCACGGTGTAGCTGAGCACGCCGGCGAGATGGAAGGCGTCGTCGGGGCGCTGGGAGGCGATCTCGGCGAACGCGCGGAAGTTCGCGATGCCGCGCGGCACGTCGAGCGTGCGGGTCTGGCCGAGCGGCTTGCCGGTGTCGGCGATCTCGGCCGTGACCAGGTCGTCGAAGCGGACCTCGATGCCCTCGGCGAGGCGGCGCAGCCATCCGGCCCGCTCGGCCACCGGCAGCCCCGCCCAGTCGCGCGCCGCCTCCCTGGCCGCGCGCACCGCCCGGTCGACCACCTCCGGGTCGGCCTCGTGCACCTGCCTGATCACCCCGCCCGTCACCGGGTCGTGGACCGGGAACGCGTTGCCCGCCGCCACCGGCAGCCCGCCGATGAAATGGGTCAGCACAGCAGCCTCCTCTAGCCTCACTCCCGGTATAGATCGTCGGGCGACGGTCAGACAACAGTCGGGCGGGGGCGGGAACCGCGCGCGCCCGTCATGCCTCGGTGGCGCCGGTGACGCTGAGCCACCCCTGGGCCGGCCCCTGACGGACCTGTCCATACAGACATCTTCCGGTACCCCTCGGCCGCCCGGGATGATGACCAAATGGCGCGCACATGGGAATTGTGGGGAAATATCATTATTGCTGGGGTTTTTGCGCTTCCAGTGGCCTTCCTGGTGATCATCCTGCTCGCCCGCCGCCGGGCCCGCGCCGGGCATCCGGCGCCGCTGCGCACCTCGCTCGCCGACGTCGGCGTCGTCGTCGGGACCGCGCCGTGGGTGTGGATGATCCTCACGCCGTCCACCGGCCGGCCGGGGGTCGGCCTCGTCCCGTTCATGGACCTCGCCGATCTCGCCGGGGCCTCGTGGGAGACGGTGACGGTGCAGGTCGGGGGCAATCTGCTGGTGTTCGCCGCGCTGGGCGCCCTGCTGCCCGTACGGACCGCCGCGATGGCCTCCTACGGCCGGGTTGCGGCCGTCGCGGCGGCCTTTTCGGTCACGGTCGAGTTCCTCCAGTACGCCCTGCGACTGGGCCGGTTCTCCTCCGTGGACGACGTGATCATGAACACCGCGGGCGCGGTGCTCGCCGCGGCGGTTACTCGCCGCTGGTGGGCCCCGCGAATAGCGGCCGGGACCGTTCCACGATAACGGTCTGCATAAACGTCCTCGCATTCATCACACAGGCACGATCAGCTCAAAAGAAGCTCGGGACCAACCTCTGTATCTGTGCGATCGTGGACAAGACGGGGCAAGTTCTCTGGAGACGCCACAACCTGGTTGGTGACAGAGGGTGATCGAAACGTGTCTGAATCCCCGGTACCCCACGAGCCCCCTATTTATCGCCGCATCGCCGACGGCCTCCGCGCCCGGATCCTGTCCGGCGAACTGCGCGACGGGGACCGCCTACCGGGCGAGAACGCGCTCATGGCCGACTACGCAGTCGCACGCGCCACCGCCAGGCAGGCGCTTGCCGTACTGATCAACGAAGGGCTGGCGGTGCCCAAACGAGGTTCGGGGGTCTACGTGCGCCTGTTCAAACCGATCCGCAGACACGGCTCGCGCCGCCTGTCACGAGAGCAGTGGGGTCAGGGGCGTGCCATCTGGGACGCCGACACCCGGGGCCGTCCCTTCACCGTGGACCAGGTGGAGGTGGTGCTGGAGCGCGCGTCGGAGGAGGTGGCGGGCGTCCTGGAGAGCGGCGAGGTATGGGTGCGTCGGCGCCGCTACTCCGTGGACGGCCGGCCCGTGCAGCTGGCGACCTCCTCCTTCCCCGCCCGCCTGGTCCAGGGCAGCGCCATCACCCTGCCCGACACCGGGCCGGGCGGCGTCTACGCCAGACTCGGCGACCTGGGCCTGCCCCCGGCCCACTTCACCGAGGAGGTGCGGGCCCGCATGCCCGGCCCCCGCGAGACCGGGCTGCTCGACCTGCCCGGCGGAACCCCCGTCATCGTCATCGCCCGCACCGCGTACACGGCGGGCGGCAGACCCGTCGAGCTCAACGAGATGGTCCTGGACTCGGCGGCATACGTACTCCAGTACGACTTCGACGCCTAGTTCAACCCGATCTGTCAAGCGATAGGTTGACCTGTCCATCACGATCATTGATTTCTCTAGAGAGGTCCCTCATCTTCTAAGGAGATGGAACCGTTCAGGAGATGGAACCTTCGCCTGGGGCCCGGGAGAGGTGCGCGGATGTCCGTTGACCGGCATCTTGCCGAGATCGCCCGGGAGTACCCCAGGTGGACCATCTGGCGGAGCGACGCGGGCCGCTGGTGGGCCACGCGGCACCATCCGCTCGACGCGGCGCAGCGCGCGGCCGGAGGTGCGATGACCATCGACGCGGACGACCCGGACGGCCTGCGCGACCAGCTCCGGGACCAGGAGGAACGGACCGGCCGGCAGCCCCGCTGGTGGGCCGGCCCCGCTCCTCCCTGACGCGGGCCGTGGAGCGTTCCGCGGCTCGCACGCGAGCAGCCCGGTGCCGGGTCCAGCGTCTCGGCGGCCCCGGCACCGGGCCCCCAACGGGGCCACGAACGCGGAAGTCTCCGACCCTATCGGGGGCGGGGGCTTCCGCTCCCCGCCCCTTCACCCTCTAGCTGTGGTACTCGCCCAGCCGCAGGATGTGCACGTCGGTGTCGTCGGAGACGCTCTCCCTCGGCTTCTCCTCGTCCTCGACGATGACCCGCACGTCATCCTGCGTGAAGCGCTGCGTCGCGTCCTCATCGGCGTGCGGCGGGGCGGGCGCGGCCTCGATGGCGGGCTCCGGCGCGGGCGCCGGGACGGCCACCGGCTGCTGAGCGGCCACCGGCTGCTGGGCGGCGACCGGCGCGGGCGGCAGCGCCGACTCCGGCACGAGCTGCCCGGCCGCCGCCTCGGTGCGCATCAGGTCGCCGAGCACCGAGCCGATCTCGGTCAGCCGCCGCACGACCTCGGTGTGGGTGTTGGTCAGGTACTCCACCCGGCGCCCGGCGTGCTCGTCGAGCGAGGCCGTGCGCTGACGCGCCGCCGCCAGCATCGACTCGGCCTCCGCGTGCGCCCCCGACACCAGCTGCTCGGCCTGCGCGTGGGCGGCCGCCATCATGCGCTCCGCCTCGGCCTGCGCCCCGCCGAGCACCCGCTCGGCCTCGGCGTGCGCGTCGCGCAGCAGGCTCTCGGCCTCGCTGCGGGCCGACCCGAGCTGCTCCTCGGCGTCCGCGCCCGCCTGGGCCAGCATGCGCTCGGCCGCCTGCGTGGCCTCGGCCACCCGCCGCTCGGCCTCCGCCTGCGCCGAGGTCAGCATCTTGTCGGACGTCTCGCGCGACGTCGTCACCAGCCGCTCGGCCTCGGCCCTGGCGCTCTCCCGCACGGCGGTCGCCTCGGCCTCCGCGTCGGCGCGCTTGGCCGCGGCCTCCTCCTCGCCCAGCTTGAGGATCTGCGCGAGCCGCGGGCTGAGGTCCTCGTAGCTCTGGGGCGCCTCGACCATCCGCCGCCTGGCCTCCGCCAGCTCGACCCGGCCCTGCTCCGCCTGGTCGATCGCCCGTGCCAGCCGCTCTTCCAGATCCCGGATCTGGTTCCGGGTACGGATCATGTAGTCGTGCACCTGACGGCGGTTGTAGCCGCGCATCACGACTTCGAAGGTGTCCTCTTGCATCAGATCGGGAATGCTCTCGTGCTGGTTTGTCATGGGGGTTACCTAAGGGTTTGCGTGAGGCGGGGGAAAACTGCGGGTTGTGAGGGTCTGACGACGAGACGTCAGGAAACGACTTTCCTGCCATCTGCCCACGTCCGCAACCGGAACGCCACACCTGGGGCGGGAATTACGATTGGACGAATGTACATAGCAGCGTTGGACGACGGGGCAGTGCCGGACATCCACCCGGAGGCGTACATCGCGCCCGGCGCCGTCGTGGTCGGGAGCGTACGGGTGGGCCGGATGTCCAGCATCTGGTACGGCTCCGTTCTCCGAGGTGACGACGAGCGGATCGAGATCGGCGAGGAGTGCAACGTACAGGATCTGTGCTGCCTGCACGCCGACGCCGGCCAGCCCGCGATCCTGGAGGACCGGGTCAGCCTGGGCCACAAGGCCATGGTCCACGGCGCGCACGTCGAGACCGGCGCGCTGGTCGGCATCGGCGCGATCGTGCTCGGCGGCGCCCGGGTGGGCGCGGGCACGCTGGTCGCCGCGGGAGCGCTGGTCGGGCCGGGCAAGAAGATCCCGTCCGGGGTGCTGGTCGCCGGCGTGCCCGGCAGGATCGTGCGTGAGCTCACCGACGACGACCGGGCCTCCTTCGCCCGCACGCCGGACAACTACATGGCCAAGGCGGTCAGGCACCGGCAGGCGTCAGCAGTTTGATCAGGACCTGGTCCGACACCGAGGCGGTGTTGAGCGGGTCGGCGTAGTCCGGCAGCTCCGGGCGGAGGAAGCGGACGAAGTCGACGGTCAGCTTGAGGTCGGGGACACCCTTGATCTGCTTGGCGTTGGCCTTGGCGGCGTCCTTCTTCAGCGGGCCGTAGCTGTCCCAGTCGGTGTAGGCGGTGACACCCCATTGCAGCACCTCGGGGAGGTTCGAGGGCCAGCGTCTGGCGACCTTCCAGGCGCCGCCGTCCTCCTTGTAGAGCGCGACGGCGACCCGGCCCAGCCTGGCCAGGACGAGGTCCACCCAGCCGTCCTTGACCGCCACCTCCAGCGGCTTGGAGCTGCCGTCCTGGGTGAACTTGGCCTCGACCTGCCCGGCCGCGTCGGCGGTGCCGGTGGTGACGGACATCCACACGGGCTTGTCGTACGTGCCGGGCTGGCGGGCCATGAGCCCGCCGAGCGAGAACTTGCGCGCGGGCCTGCCGCCCTTCTTGCCGGTGACCTTGACCCGGGCGTGCATGACGATGTCCCCGGCCAGCTCCTGGTAGACGAAGGGGCCGCGGAAGGCGTCGTACCAGGTGGAGGTCTTCGGCTCCAGGTAGAGCGCGCCCTTGGCGGTCTTGTTCACGTCGAGCTTGGCGATCCTGTCGACGTCCTTCTCGGTGTCGCTCAGCTTGCTCCACACGGCCAGCTCCGCGGCGTCGGCGAACTCGCTGGAGGCCGATCCGACCTCGCCGCCGGGCGCGGGCGCCTGGGCGTTCTGGACGGTGAGCACGCCGGGTCCGGTGGGAGTGGGCGGCGCCGCGGCGGTCCCGCAGCCGCTCACCACACCCGCCACTGCCAACACCCCTGCCACCTTTGCCCTCATAGCGGACATTCTGCCGTGAAATGCCGACGGGTGACGTCGGGCGGCCCAGTACGATGACGGCCGTGCGCCCCTGGGATGCGTTCACCTCGGCAGAGGCGGAGGTCCGCGCGATGGTCGCGGACCCGCGCTGGCAGGGCCTGTCCGTGCCCGACCGCGCGCACGTCCTGGCGGCCAGGGTCCTGGTGACCCAGGACGGCGACCGCTGGCTCTACGGCGCGTACGCGCGCTGGCACCTGCACGACCCCGGCGACGGCCGCTGGCACCCCGCGCCGCCGCCCAGGGGCGAACGGGCGCGCAAGGTGGGGCACGCCACGGCCGCGCTGCCGGACCAGGTGGTGCCCACCGGGCCTGACTTCGCCGCCGAGCCCGGCTCGACCCAGGCGTTCATCGGGCCCGACGTGCTGCCGGTGGTGACCGAGCAGATCGCGGAGATCGTCCGTGGCGCCGGGCGCAAGTCGGAGCTGGACTACCCGCTGACCGCCTTCGGGGAGATCTTCGCCGCCGACGTGCCGAGCACGGTCGCCGCCGTCTGGGGGACGGTCATGTGGTGCGCGTACGCGCCGGCCTTCGACGGCAACGAGCGCCTGATCACCCTGTTCGGCGAGTACCTGCGCCGCTCGCTGCCCGGCGACGAATGGGTGCGCTGGCTGCCCGCCCCGCCGCTGCTCGACCTGGTCACGCTGGTGTCCGAGCGCACCCGCGCCGGCCGTCCGCGGGCCGCGCTGCGGCTGGCCGCGCTGATCGCCGACACCGCCCAGGTGCTGCTGTCGGACATCCGGTTCAGGCCGCGGGCGCTGGCGCTGCTCACGATGGTGGAGCCGGTGCTGCGCCGGCCCGGCCGCGACGACGCCACGGCCGCGCGGGGCGACGACGCCGTGCGCCGGGCCTGGCTCGACCGCTGCCCGCCGCGGCTGGCCCTGGCCCTGCTGCCGGAGACCTATCCCGGCGCGTACTTCGCCCACTCGGTGTACGACCTGGTCGAGGCGCTGGGCTTCGTCGAGGACGCGTCCGGGGCGGCGGCGGCGTACCTGGCCGACCTGTCGGACTCCAGGAGGATGTTGCCCGAGCGGCTGAACCACCGGTTGCGGCGGGCGTACGTGGAGTTGGAGCGTGCCGGGCTGACGGGCACGTCGGCGGCCGAGCGCACCGAGCCGGAGGGCTTCGCCGTGCGTCCGGGCGGTGCGCCCGCGCCGCAGGCGGCGGTGGTGACGCCGCCCGACCGGGAGAGCAAGGCGGCCGTGCTGGGCGCCGCGTACGCCACGTGCCTGGCGTGGGGCCGGCTGACCGGCGCCAAGGTGCCGCAGCACGGCCTGGCCGGCCAGAGCGCGCTGGTCCGTGAGCTGATCCACGAACGGGACGACCACCACATCGGTCACCCGTAACGCACTATTACCGTTATTTCACCCTTACTCCGCCTATATCCCTCTATCACTTCAGTGACCGGGCAATTCGCTGAATTGTGATCTCGGCCTCGGGAAATGATCCCTGTGGGGCCCCCGTGACACCGAAAGGAATGACTCCGATGGGCCATGTCGCGAGAAGGTCCCCCGCCGTAACCTCGTAGAGGGTGTGGGCTGCGGAAGGAAGGACGACGCGGTGGGGCACGACGACCTGGACTCTCGGGTCCACGACCGTGTCGCGTTGGACGAGATTGCGCTCTACGCCGAGGTGCTCACTGCCGTGGCTGTCAGCGAGCGGCGGCTGACCTTGGACGAACTCGACGACGCGCTCGGATTGCGGACTTCGGCGAGTCGCTGAAGACCATCGAAAATTACCTGTCCCGGGCTCCTGTGGGGTCCGGGACAGTGGTTCCCGGCTATTACAGGTAACTAGTCAATCGAGGGTGCGCCTCTCCTACGTATGGAGGAGGCGACCCCCTACGACTTGACCAGGCGGGCGATGGCGGCCGACGCCTCCTTCACCTTCGCCTCGGCCTCCGGGCCGCCCGTGTTGATCGCGTCGGCGACGCAGTGGGAGATGTGCTCCTCCAGCAGCCCGAGCGCCACGGCCTGAAGGGCCCGCGTGGCCGCGGAGACCTGGGTGAGCACGTCGATGCAGTAGGCATCGTCGTCGACCATGCGCTGCAGGCCCCTGATCTGGCCCTCGATTCGCCGGAGGCGCGTCAGATATGCCTGCTTGTCTCCGCTGTACCCATGCATGCTTCTACGGTACCCGTAACCCGTATGAGCTAGCGGAGATCTGACAGCAGCTTCTCCCACTGTTCGGCGACTTCTTCGGCCGAATGGCGGACGGCGGTGTCGAGGGCGCCCGCCGCGAGCGAGCGCCGGCGGCGTTCGTCGTCGATGAGCGCGAGCAGCGCGCCCGCGAAGTGCTGCGCCTCGCTCTCGCTCTCGGGCACCAGCACGCCGTTGTAGCCGGTCGCCACGAACTCCCTGGGGCCCCTGGCGCCCTCGAAGGCCACCACCGGCACCCCGCAGCCCATGGCCTCCAGCACGGTCATGCCCAGGTCCTCGCTGCGGGAGGGGTTGGCCACGATCGACGCCTTGGCGAACTCCCCCGCCAGGTCGGGCGTGACGCCCATGAAGTAGACGTGGTTGTGCAGGTTGAGCTCGCTCACCAGCGACCGCAGCCGCCGCTCCTCGGGGCCGCCGCCGTAGAGCCGCAGCCGCCAGTCGGGACGCTTGTCCGCCACGATCGCGAACGCCCTGATCAGCCGGTCGTACGCCTTGACCGACACCCACCGGCCCCCGGCCGCCACGATCCGGTTGTCCATCCGCGAGCGCGGCCACGGGCCGCCCGGCAGCGCGTCCGGCACGGAGTGGACGGCGGACCCGTCGCCGAGCAGCCTGCCCCACTCCTCCTGGGCCGACTCCGTGGCCGTCACGACCGCGTCGAGGCGCGGGTAGAGCCGCTGCACCGGCCCGGGGACGGCGGGCCGCCCCCACTCTCTGGCGATCTTGAGGGTTTCACGTGGAGCATGCCGCGCCACCTGGACGCCGATGCCCGGCCTGGTGGTGATCAGCACGTCGGACCTGAGCCCGCGCAGCAGCCGCCAGAGCGCCATCTCGGTGCGCATCTGGCCGCGCGGCAGCAGGTGGCGCACCCCCGGACGGGCGTCGACCAGGCTGCGCATGGCCACCTTGGAGCCGATGGGGAAGAACGGCTTCTCCTTCTGCCGCCGGACGCTGATGACCTCGACCTCGTGCCGCTCGGACAGGGCGGTGGCGAGGTTGAGCGTCGCGCGCACGTCGCCGCGCATGCCGTACGCCGAGGCGAGGACCAGGCTGACCTTCATCCGCCCACCTCGATGCGCAGCTCGTCGTCGGCGGTGTAACAGGGCCGGACGGGCACGCCGTCGATCTCGGCCGAGGGATAGTGCAGCCGTCTTCGTTTGCCGTCGACGTCGTCGAGCCAGGCGCCCAGCCGCAGCGGCGTGGGCACGCCCTCGACCTCCAGCGCGGGCTCCCAGGTGCCGGCCGTGTCGGGGTCGGCCTCGACCACGTTCACCAGCGACACCGCCGCGTGGAAGCGCACCCCCTGGACGGTGGCGTTGGCCGACACCCGTTCCCTGGTCGTCCTGCGGTCGAGGGTGAGCGTGGCCTCGCGGCGCGCGTCGTCGTCCTCCAGCCCGGTGTACGCCAGCAGCCCCGTCACCTCGAACCGGCCCTCCCTGAACCAGATCGCCCGCACCTCGGCCACCGGCGCGGCGTCGGCTATCTTCAGGGCCAGAAACCCGTTCCGCGTCCGGTACGACCGGTAGGCCAGCGTCCGCCGGCACAGCGCGTACGCGTCGAGGTGGTCGAGCGAGAACCCCGGGTCGACGCTGCGCAGCCTGCTGCGGCTGCCCTCGTGCCGCAGGTAGGCGTCCCAGCGGCCGGCGGTCAGCTCCAGCGGCGCCAGCGAGACGGCCAGCGTGGCCTCCCGCGTCCGGCTTCCGGTGCGGCCCAGGCGCACGTCGCGCTCGACCCCCGTGGCGCGATGGCGCAGCACGAGCTCGGTGCCGTCACGCAGGGGCTCATCGATGGCGAGTCGCAGGGAGAGCACGTCGGCCAGGGTGACTTCGGCGTCCGTGACCACGACGCGCATCACTAGCCCCCTCCCCGTCGAATAAGGCCATGCGACGTTGAGGTTACCGTGATTTTCCCGTTATGTGGATGGGAGATTTCCAGCGAGTAGGCCCGTGACGTGCGGAACTCCTCTACAGGCTCTGTAGAGGAGTCCGACTTTCCGTGGTCAGGAAGCGCCCTTGACCGATTTGATCAACAGCTGCGCGACGTCCACGACTTCCAGCGATTCCTTGGCCTCGCCGTTGTTCTTCTTCTCGTTGATCGCGTCGCCGAGCATCACCATGCAGAACGGGCACGCGGTCGAGACGGTGTCGGGATTCGTGGTGAGCGCCTCGTCGACCCGCTCGGTGTTGATGCGCTTGCCGATGCGCTCCTCCATCCACATGCGCGCGCCGCCCGCGCCGCAGCAGAAGCCGCGGTCCTTGTGGCGGTGCATCTCCTGGGTCTGCACGCCGGGCACCTTCGACATGATGTCGCGGGGCTGGGAGTAGACCTTGTTGTGGCGGCCGAGGAAGCACGGGTCGTGGTAGGTGATCTTCTCCTCGATCGGCGTGACCGGGGTGAGCAGGCCCTCGTCCACCAGCTTCGACAGCAGCTGCGTGTGGTGCACGACCTCGTAGGTGCCGCCGAGCTGCGGGTATTCGTTGGCCAGCGTGTTGAAGCAGTGGGGGCAGGTCGCGACGATCTTCTTGACGCCGGCCTCGTTCAGCGTCTCGATGTTCTGCTGGGCGAGCATGTTGAACAGGTACTCCATGCCCAGGCGGCGGGCCGGGTCACCGGTGCACGCCTCCATCGGGCCGAGCACCGCGAACTTCACGCCCGCGATGTGCAGCAGCTCGGCGACCGCCTTGGTGGTCTTCTTGGCGCGGTCCTCCAGGGCGCCCGCGCAGCCCACCCAGAACAGGTACTCGGCGTCCTCGGGCATCTTCTCCTCGACCAGCTCGACCTCGAAGTCGAGCTCCTCGATCCAGTCGGCCCGCTTCATCTCGGACATGCCCCACGGGTTGCCCTTGTTCTCCAGGTTCTTCACCATCACCCCCGCCTCGGACGGGAACGACGACTCCACCATGACCTGGTAGCGGCGCATGTCGAGGATGTGGTCGATGTGCTCGATGTCCACCGGGCACTGCTCGACGCAGGCGCCGCAGTTGGTGCACGACCACAGCACGTCGGGGTGGATGACGCCGTCCTCGCCGACGAGCGGCTTCTCCAGCAGCGCGAGCACGTCGGTGTCGGCGTGCTCGGTGCTCGCGGCCATCAGGTACGGGGCCACCTTGAAGGCGTGGTCGCGCTGGTCGAGGATGAGCATCTTCGGCGAGAGCGGCTTGTCGGTGTTCCAGGCCGGACACTGCGACTGGCAGCGGCCGCACTCGGTGCAGGAGTAGAAGTCGAGGAAGCCCTTCCAGGTGGTGTCGCCGATCTTGCCGCGGCCCAGGCGCTCGGCGTCGAGCTCCTCGTCCTCGAAGTCGACGAGCTTGCCGTCGACGCGCAGCTCGGACGCGGCCCCGAGCCCGTTGGGACGCCGGGAGAACAGCACGTTGAGCGGCGCGGTGAAGATGTGCAGGTGCTTGGAGTTCACCACGATGACCAGGAACACCAGCATGAAGCCGATGTGCAGGAGCAGCGCGATCTCCTCCAGCAGCGGGCTGGCCGGCAGCGCGTCGCCGAGCGCCAGGGAGACGAACGCGCCGGAGGAGTAGGGGAAGTTGCCGTTGGCCGCCGAGGCGCCGCGGGCCAGGAACAGCGTCCAGATGATGTTGAAGATCATGAACAGGACGAGCCAGGCGCCGCCGAGGTGCGAGCCGGAGAAACGCGACTTGCGGCCCAGCGTCTTGGGCGAGTTCTTGACCCGGATGATCGCGAAGGCGACCAGGCCGAGCAGACACGCGACCGCGATGAAGTCCTGGAGGAAGCCGAGCACGCCCCAGGTGCCGATGAGCGGGATGTGGAAGTCGGGCTCACCGGTGATCGCGCCCTGGATGATCGCGCCGTACGCCTCGATGTAGACGGTCAGCAGGATGAAGAACGCCCACATGACGAAGAAGTGGGCGGTGCCGGACGGCGTCCACTTCAGCAGCTTCTTCTGGCCGAAGACCTCGACGAGCTGGGCCTTGAGCTCGTCGGCGGCGTGCTCCTTGGCGTACTCGACGCGTTCGGGCGCGGGTGGCCCGGAGGTCGCCAGCCTGAACAGGAACAACACCCTGCGGCCGGCGACGGCCACCGCCAGGACGGTCATGACCAGCCCGATGATCGCTACCCAGAGCACGGGGTCCTCCCACAGACGACGATGGCTGCCAGCATACGGACACGTGTTTCCAGGAAGCTTACCGGCCAGTAACTTCCCGGGATGACATCCATACCCTATGGTCAGTGCCCTATACAGAACAATGCTCTACGCCGTGAAGTACCTCTGTATGGTCGGGGCGATCAGCTCGACCAGCTCCTCCGGATCGGCGCTGGCCAGCGGCTCCAATTTGATCACGTGACGGCCCATGATCACTCCGTACATCTGGCCAAAAGCCGCCTCGATGCGTAGGTGCGGAACACCAAGGCGGTCGGCCACCTGGAAGAGCAGCGCGTTGGTGATGAACTCCCGGAACATCGCCGCCGCCTGCTCGTTCGTGAGCGCCGAACGCATCAGGGCGATCATCGGCTCGCGGGTCTCCGGCTCGGCGGTCACCCGCAGGATCATCCGCACCAGCCGCTCGCCGATCTCCTCGCGCGGGCCGTCCAGCAACAGCGGGATGACCTCGTCGGGGGTGATCGGCAGCTGCATGGCCGCCGCGAACATGCCCTCCTTGGTCTCGAAGTAGTGGTGGACCAGAGCCGGGTCGACCTTGGCCTCCCGCGCGATCCCGCGCACCGTGGCCTTGTCGAAGCCCTTCTCGGCGAACACCCGCCGCGCCGCCGTCAGGATCTCGCCGCGCGTGTCGGCCGACCCGGGCCTGCGGCCGGGCCGGCGTCGTACGTTGTTCATGGCCGCGCCCCGCCGGTCACCGGCCCACCGCCAGGTACACCCGCATCGGCACCGACAGCACGCCCTCGGGGAAGGCCTTCCTGAGCTCCCCGCGCTGCCGCCCGACCAGCTCGTCGGCCGCGTCCGGCGACAGGGCCGCCATGTACGAGTGGGAGCGCAGGTCGAGCAGGAAGTCCTCGATGCCGACCAGCCTCGTCCACGGGATCCAGCGCTCCTGGACCACCTCGAAGGCCGCGGCGATCGGCGGCACCGACCACTCCTCGACCGCCGGCCCCCAGTACGTGGGCACCGCCTCGGCCAGCCGCGCCTCGTAGGCGGCCAGCCACTCGGCCTGCGCCGCGTGGTGCAGGTTCCAGCAGCCCACGATCGCGCCGCCGGGCCGCAGCACCCGCCTGGCCTCGGCGATCGAGACGACGGGGTCGAGCCAGTGCCACGACTGGGCGTACGTCACCAGGTCGGCCACCCCGTCGGCCAGCGGCAGCGCGTTGCCGTCGGCGATCACCGCGGCGACCGCCGGCGGCTCGCCGTCGATCCGCGTGACCAGCCGGGCCAGCATCTCCGCCCCCGGATCGACCGCGATCACCTGGGAGCCGCGGGCCCGCAGCGCGTGCGTCAGGATGCCCGTGCCCGCGCCCACGTCGATCGTGGTGGCGCCGTCGAGCTCGATCCCGGTCACCTCGGTGAGCGCGCGGTACATCTCGTCGGGATAGGTCGGGCGGCCCGCGTCGTAGGCGTCGGCCACGCTGTCGAAGACCCGCGCGAGGTCTCTGGTCGGCCCCACGTTCCTGGTCGGTCCCACGTTCATCGGGACGCCGCCAGGTGCAGGCGGGCGAAGGCCAGCGCCTCGGCCAGGTCGTCGACGCGCTCGGTGCGGCTGGCCGCCTTGCGGGTGTTGATCTCCAGCACCACCAGGCCGCCGTAGCCCGAGTTCGCCAGGCGTTCCAGCATCTGGGCGCACGGCTGGTTGCCCCTGCCGGGGACCAGGTGCTCGTCCTTGTTGGTCACGCCCATGCCGTCGGCCAGGTGGAGGTGGGCGAGCCGGTCGCCGAGCTTGGTGGCCATCTCCATGGCGTCGGAGCCGGACACCGCGGTGTGCGACAGGTCGAGGGTGACCTGCGGGAAGTCGTAGTCGATCGGGTTCCAGTCGGGCGAGTACGGCACCACGTCGTTGCCCCTGGCGCGCAGCGGGAACATGTTCTCGACCGCGAACGTGACATTCGTCTCGTCACGCATGCGGGCCAGGCCGTTCTCGAAGTCGCGGGCGTAGTCGCGCTGCCAGCGGAACGGCGGGTGGACCACGACGGTCGAGGCGCCGAGGCGCTCAGCGGCCTTCTGCGCCCTGACCAGCTTGGCCCAGGGGTCTCTGCCCCACACCCGCTGCGTCACGAGCAGACAGGGCGCGTGGATCGCCAGGACGGGCACCTGATAGTGCTCCGACAGCCGCTCGATCACGTCGATGTCCTGGCTCACCGGATCGGCGCCGACCATGATCTCGACACCGTCGTAGCCCAGGCGCGCGGCCAGTTCGAACGCGTCGGGAGTGCGTTCTGGATATACCGAGGCGGTGGACAATGCGATCTTCGCATTGGGCACGCGGATGACATCAGCCACGTTGCCAGCCTAAGCCGGAGAAGCGCCTCTGGCGCGTGAGCCCCACCAGATAGCCCTACCCAACCCCCCATCCCACCTCAAAGACACTCCCTGAAACCCCGCTACGGTTGGGGCCATGCCACGGATAGCCAGAGGCGCGATCCCCAGCCCGAACATCTGGAACGCTCCCCAGGTCTACGAGCTGGAGAACCGCGCCGTGGACCCGGAGGGGGCGGCCGACGCCGCGATGCGCGAACTGCGCCCCTGGGCCGGCGCCACCGTGCTCGACATCGGCTGCGGCACCGGCTTCCACCTGCCCGTCCTGGCCGCCGACGCGGCCGCCGTGATCGGCGTCGAGCCGCACGGCGACCTGGCCGGACTGGCCCGCCGCCGCTGCGCGAACCTGCCCAACGTCTCGGTGCACGCCGCCGCCGCCCAGGACCTCCCGCTGCCCGACGCCAGCGTCGACGTGGCCATGGCCCGCTGGGCCTACTTCTTCGGCCCCGGCTGCGAGCCCGGCCTGCGCGAGCTGTCCCGCGTCGTACGCCGCGGCGGCGCCGCGTTCGTCATCGACCTCGACGCCACCCGCGGCTCGTTCGGCCGCTGGTTCTCCCGCACGGTGCCGACGTACTCGGCGCGCGAGGTGGAGGCGTTCTGGGTCCGCCAGGGCTGGCAGCGGCGGCCGCTCGACCTCACGATGACCTTCGAGCGCCGGGCCGACCTGGAGGCCGTGCTGCGCATCGAGTTCACCCCCGAGGTGGCCGAGCAGGCCGTCGCGGAGACCCCGGGCCTGGAGCTCTTCTACCCGAACGTACTGCGCTGGCGCTACTTCTGAGCTCACGGCCTCACCCCGTTCGGCGGGCTCGGTCGCCATACGCCGCTCTGCTCGCTCCGCTCCCGCCGCTCCCTCGCGCGGGCTTGACCTTGACGTCGGCGTCAACGTTTACCGTGGGGGCATGCGCATCGGGGAGCTGGCGGAACGCACCGGGGTGAGCACCCGTTCACTTCGCTACTACGAGCAGCACGGCCTGCTCTCGGCCAGACGCGGCCCCAACGGCTACCGCGAGTACGCCGAGGAGGACGTCAAGCTGGTGGCCGAGATCCGGTCGCTGCTCTCGGTCGGCTTCACGCTGGAGGACACCCGTCCCTTCGTCGACTGCCTGCGCTCGGGCCATAGCTCGGGCGGTTCCTGCCGGGAGTCCGTCGAGGTCTACCAGCGCAAGATCATGCAGATCGACGAGGAGATCCGGGTGCTGCTCGCCCGCCGCGCCGAGGTCGCCGCCCAGCTCGCCCAGTCGTGTCCCGGCTGTTTCGTAAGGGGAGACAAATGATCACTTTGACCACCGACAACTTCGAGAAACAGGTGCTCAAGAGCGACAAGCCGGTGCTGGTCGACTTCTGGGCCGAGTGGTGCCCGCCGTGCCGCATGGTGGCCCCCGTCCTGGACGAGATCGAGGCCGAGCACGGCCTGGCCATCGGCAAGCTCAACACCGACGAGAACCCCGAGATCATGTCCCGCTACGGCGTGATGGGCCTGCCCACGCTGCTGCTGTTCGAGAACGGCGAGCCCGTCAGGCAGATCGTCGGCGCCCGGCCCAAGCGCCTGCTGGTGCAGGAACTGGGCCTCACGCGGTAGTCGAGGATTGTCGGCACGGGCCGCTAGCCTGCTCGACATGGCCAAGACAGCGCAGAAGCCCGGTTACCGCTGTGCCGAGTGCGGCTGGCGCACCGGCAAGTGGGTCGGCAGGTGCGGCGAGTGCCAGGCGTGGGGCACTGTCGACGAGGAGGGCGCGCGCGCCGGGGTCAACGTCGTCCAGGGCGGCGCGACCACCGGGCCCGCGCTGCCCATCGGCCAGGTCAAGGCCGAGGTGGCCGCGGCCCGCACCACCGGGGTGAGCGAGCTCGACCGGGTGCTCGGCGGCGGCCTGGTGCCCGGCGCGGTGGTGCTGCTGGCCGGCGAGCCCGGCATCGGCAAGTCCACGCTGCTGCTGGAGGCCGCGGCCCGCATCGCCGAGCGCACCACCGTCCTCTACGTGACGGGTGAGGAGTCGGCGGCCCAGGTGCGCCTGCGGGCCGACCGCATCGGCGCCATCCAGGACAACCTCTACCTCGCCGCCGAGACCGAGCTGTCGGCGCTGATCACCCACGTCGACAAGGTCGAGCCCAGCCTGCTGGTGGTCGACTCGGTCCAGACGGTCGGCTCGGCCCAGACCACCGGCGTGCCGGGCGGCGTGACCCAGGTGCGCGAGGTGGCCGCCAACCTGGTGCGCATGGCCAAGGAGCGCAACCTCGCCACGGTCCTCGTGGGTCACGTCACCAAAGAGGGCTCGATCGCCGGCCCCCGCACCCTCGAACACCTGGTCGACGTCGTGCTCAACTTCGAGGGCGACCGCCACTCCAGGCTGCGCATGGTCCGCGCGATCAAGAACAGATTCGGCCCCACCGACGAGGTCGGCTGCTTCGACCTGCACGAGCGCGGCATCGAGGGCATCACCGACCCGAGCGGGCTGTTCGTCTCGCGGCGCAGCGAGCCGGTCGCCGGCACCTGCGTCACCGTCACCGTCGAGGGCACCCGCCCGCTGCCCGCCGAGGTGCAGGCGCTCGTGGCCCGCACCGAGGCCCAGCAGCCGCGGCGCACGTCCTCGGGGCTCGACACCTACCGCGTCCAGATGATCCTCGCCGTGCTGGAGCGCCGGCTCAACGCCCGGCTCGGCGGCTGCGACGTGTTCACCGCCACCGTGGGCGGCATCAAGCTGGCCGATCCGGCCGTCGACCTGGCGGTCATGCTCGCCGTCGCGAGCGCCGCGGGCGACAAGCCGCTGCCGCCCGGTCTGGTGGCGCTCGGCGAGGTGGGCCTGGCGGGCGAGTTGCGCCCGGTCAAAGACGTGCGCAGGCGGCTGACGGAGGCGTCCAGGCTGGGGTTCAAGCGGGCGCTCGTGCCCGCCGGGTCCCTGGAGACGGGCGCCGGGAAGCGCACCGGGCAGCGGGCTCTGGTGCCCGTCGGGCCCGTGGCGTTCGCCCCCGGGTTCGAGGTCGTCCAGGCGGAGAACGTCTGGGACGCACTCACGCACGTCACATAGCACGGCTAAGCTGGGCGTGACCAATCGACACGGGGGTCAGGTGGACAGGAGTCTTGACGACCGCCGTCGCGACGCTTTGGCCGCCGTGGCGCCGGGCACTCCGCTGCGCGACGGCCTGGAGCGCATCCTGCGCGGGCAGACCGGCGGCCTGATCGTGCTCGGCCACAACAGGACCGTCGAAGAGGTCTGCAGCGGCGGCTTCGAGCTCGACGTCGAGTTCTCGGCCACCCGCCTGCGCGAGCTGGCCAAGATGGACGGCGCGATCGTGGTGAGCAACGACCAGAAGATCGTGCGCGCCGCCGTGCACCTCGTCCCCGATCCCGCGATCCCCACCGACGAGTCGGGCACCCGCCACCGCACCGCCCAGCGCGTGGCCAGGCAGACGGGCCTGCCCATCATCGCGATCAGCAAGTCCATGCGGATCATCGCCCTCTACCTCGACGGCATCCGCTACGTGCTGGAGGAGTCCGCGGCCATCCTGTCCAAGGCCAACCAGGCCCTGGCCACCCTTGAGCGCTACAAGCACCGGCTCGACGAGGTCTCCGGCACCCTGTCGGCGCTGGAGATCGAAGACCTCGTCACCGTGCGCGACGTGTCGGCGGTGGCCCAGCGCCTGGAGATGGTCCGGCGCATCTCCGACGAGATCAAGGGCTACGTGGTCGAGCTCGGCACCGACGGCCGGCTGCTGTCGCTGCAGCTCGACGAGCTGGTGGCGGGCGTCGACTCCGAGCGCGAGCTGGTCGTGCGCGACTACCTGCCGGCCCCCGCGAGCCGCCGCCAGAAGCGCCTGGTCGAGGCCCTGCACGACCTCGACCACCTGTCGGGTGCCGAGCTGCTCGACCTGTCGGCCGTCGCGCACGTGCTGGGCCACGGCGGCGCCGAGCGGCTCGACAGCCCGGTGAGCCCGCGCGGCTTCCGGCTGCTGGCCAAGGTGCCCCGGCTGCCCGCCACGGTGGTCGACCGGCTGGTCAACCACTTCGGCGGCCTGCAGAAGCTGCTGGCCGCCAGCATCGACGACCTGCAGGAGGTGGGCGGCGTCGGGGAGTCGCGCGCCCGCAGCGTCCGCGAGGGCCTGTCCCGCCTGGCGGAGTCGTCGATACTCGAACGTTACGTCTGAGGCCGCTCACCGCAGGTGGAAGACGCCCTTGCCGCTGCGGAGCGCGCCCATGCGGGCGGTGGCCACGTACGTGCCGGGCAGCGCGGAGGCCGGGGTCGTGCGGCAGTCGGTGCTCGACCGGCGGCGGTCCCACTCCAGGGTGCGCACGTACGGGATCCCGCGCTGCAGCTCCCTGACCTCGGTGCCCACCCCGCTGACGCAGTCGGCGGTGGACCAGATGCGGTCGGCGCCGGAGGTGATGCGGATCTCCATGGCCCGCGGCCCGACGTCGGCCGTGCACATCACCGGCCCGGTGTTGACCAGCGTGACGATGAAGGTCGGACGCGCCGCGCCGGTGTAGATCGGCTCCTTGCCGCCCTGGAGGCTCAGCACCAGGCTGTCCTGCGGGCACGGCTCCCCCGGCCGCCTCGGCTTGGCGGCCGGGCTCTCCTTGGGCGCGGGGGTGGGCGACGGGCTGGCCGTCCCCATGGCGAGCGTGCGCAGGCCCGCGAGCAGCGGATCGGCGGCGGGCGTCGCGCTCGGTGAGCTCTGCGCGCTGGACGAGCGTTCCGGCCCGGAGCCCCCGCTGGAGCATGCCCACGCCACCACGGCCACCACGACGAGGACGGCCACCAGCACGCTCATGCGACGCCGCCAGTAGACGTCACCGCCGTCGCCACCCATCGAATCCGGATCCATAGGCACAGCATGGTAATTGATCGGCTACCAACAGTGACGACACGCCGAGCGAGCATGTTTACGAATACGCTTGACCGCGTGGTTGAGCCGAACCTCCTGCACGCCCCCGTTCTGGAGTGGTACGAGGACAACGCCCGAGACCTCCCCTGGCGCGCCGACGACGCGACGCCGTGGGGAGTGCTGGTCAGCGAGATCATGCTGCAGCAGACCCCGGTCGTCCGCGTCCTGCCGGTGTGGCTGGAGTGGATGGCGCGCTGGCCCACTCCCAAGTCGCTGGCCGCCGAGCCGCCGGGTGAGGCCGTACGGCATTGGGGCCGGCTCGGTTATCCGCGCCGGGCGCTGCGCCTGCACGCCTGCGCCCGCGCCATCGCCGACGAGCACGGCGGCGAGGTGCCCGCCGACCACGCGACGCTGCTGGCCCTGCCGGGCATCGGGGAGTACACCGCCGCCGCGGTCGCCAGCTTCGCGTACGGCGGCCGGCACGCCGTCCTGGACACCAATGTGCGGCGGGTGTTCGCGCGGGCCGTACGGGCCGAGGAGTACCCGCCCACGGCCACCTCGGCGGCCGAGCGGCGGCTGGCCGAGGCGCTGCTGCCGGAGCTGGGGGCGGCCCGCTGGGGGGTGGCCGTGATGGAGCTGGGCGCGCTGGTCTGCACGGCCCGCGCGCCGCGCTGCGCCGACTGCCCGATCGCCGACCTGTGCGCGTGGCGATTGGCCGGCAAACCACCCCACACCGGTCCCGCCCGCAAGGGCCAGACGTACGCCGGCACCGACCGCCAGTGCCGCGGCCGCCTGCTCGCGGTGCTCCGCGCGGCCCACGGCCCGGTGCCGAAGGCGGCCCTCGACGTGGTGTGGGACGACGCGACCCAGCGCGAACGCGCCCTCGACGGCCTGGTCGCCGACGGCCTGGCCGAGGTGCTCGACGACGGCACGTACCGGCTGCCGCACTCCTGAGCGCCCGCTAGGCCATCCACGGGGGCACGGTGCGGTCCGTGCCCTTCGGGGCCAGGTCGCAGGCGTCGGGCGCGGACTCGCCGCTCGGGTTGTAGACCTCCACCCCCGGCGGCGCGACCACGATCGAGACGAACCCGTGCTCGGCGTCGGCGAACATCTGCCGGCTCACGTCGGCCGGCAGGACCATGGTGTCCCCCGCCCCGACCTCGAACCGCTCCCCGCCCAGCTCGACGACCGCGCCGCCGGCCAGCCAGGTCCACACCAGCTCGCGGTCGGCGGCGTGCACCGGGCCCTCCATGCCGGGGTTGGCGTCCACCCGCCACATGACCTGCCCGGCCCGGCCCTGGGTGGGCGAGGCGAGCGTGGTCATCAGGCCGTTGGGCGTGCGGACTTGACGGGCGTCGGCGGACATGACGACAGGCATCAGACAAACTCCTTCTCTGCGGTGGGCACGGCTGCGCGCCGCGCGTCCTCGGTGGCGATCAGGCGATCCACGGCGGGGTGCCGAGGTCGCCACCCTCTGCGCTGATGGCCCTGGCGCCCGCGGCCGCGGTGACGACGGCCGCGTAACCGGCCTCCGCGTCGGCCAGCACCCTGCGCACCACGTGGGCGGGCATGACGACGGTGTCGCCCGGCCCGACCTTGAAGCGCTCGTCGCCCAGCTCGACGGTGGCGCCGCCGGAGAGCCAGCTCCACACCTGCTCGCTGTCGAAGTCGTGCCGGGGGCCCTGCGCACCCGGCTTGGCGTCGACCCGCCAGAGCGAGCGGGCGGCCCCGCCCTGCGTCGGCGAGGCGAAAGTGGTCATGACCCCGGAGGGGGTCTCGGAACGCCGGGAATCCGCGTCACGAATGACAGACACGCTCTGACCCCTTAAGATAGGCAACTACGTTGTCTATATAGTTAACCAGGTTGTCTATCTTGTCAAGCGACACCCCAGGCTTCGAACTGCCTCTACGACTTCTGCTGGCCTTCCGCACGCTCATCGACGAGCTGCACACCGAGCTGGCCCGACAGGGCTATCCGGACCTCCGTCCGAACCACGGGTTCGTCATGCAGGCGATCGGCACGCGCGGCACGACCGCCGTCGACCTGGGCCGTACCCTGGGCGTGTCGAAACAGGCCGCGGGCAAGACGATCGAGACCCTCGAACGCGCCGGCTACGTCGAGCGCACCAGGGACGACTACGACACCCGGCGCAAGATCGTGCGCCTCACGCCCCGCGGCGTCGAAGCGCTCGACCGCTCAGCCCGCATCTTCGACGAGCTGCGCGCCCGATGGGCCGCGGAGCTGGGCGAGGACCGTCTGCGGGCCCTGGAGTCGGACCTGCGCAGGATGACGCCGGCGAACATGTGGCGGCTGGACACGCCAGGCTGGTTCGCCGGCCTCTGAGTGGATCCGCTGAGCCTCGACCGGCCCTGGCTTCCTGATCAGGCGGCCAGTTGCAGGCCGAGGCTGGTCAGGTTCGTACGGGCCCAGGCCAGCTCCTCGGCCAGCAGCGACACCAGCGCGCCCGGCCCCTTCGCGCGCCCCGGCACGAACAGGTTGTGCGTCTCGACCTCAATGTGCGCGCTCCCGCTGACCGCGCCCGACAACATCGCGGTCAGCGTGTCGTGCAGCACCGCGCCGGTGCTCGGCGTCTCGCCCGTGTGGTTGTGCACGTGCCCCAGCTTGACGACGGGCGCACCGGCCTCCGCCAGGCCCTTCAGCGCCGCGCCGGGCTCCTCGGCCCCGCAGGCGAGGTGACAGGCGTCCAGGCACACGCCCAGATGCTCGGAGTCGATGCCGCCCACCCGCACCAGCGCCTGCTCGGTCGTCTCCAGGACGCACCCCGGCCACGGCTCGAAGCCGACCCTGATGGTCTTCCCGGTCACGCTGTAGATGCCGCGCAGCTCGCGGGCCAGCCGCTCCAGGCGGCGCGTGGCGATGGCGTGCAGGTCGGCGGGCCAGTCGCGACGCCAGCCGATCGGGATCGTCGAGATGCTGCCGAACCGTACGTCGTCGGGCAGCAGGAAGGCCAGGATCTTGGCCAGCGCCATGGTGTAGCGGTAGCGCTCGGGCTTGGCCCAGTCGGGGCCGGGGACCTCCTGGTTGCGTCCGCCGGTGCCGTTGAGGCTGACGACCTCCAGGCCGCGCTCCTCCAGGGAGCGGCGCAGCCGTACGAGCTCGATGCGGTCGGCCGTGAGGTGGTCGGCGACGCCGGGCGACAACCACAGCCCGATGCCCATCCGCTCCACGCCCAGCCTCTTGCGCACCGGCACCGCGTAGCGGGTCAGGTGCGCGATCAGGTTCTCCAGGTCCTCGGCAGGGTGGATGCCTGCGTTGTAGGCGAGGTGAACGAGCGTTCCGTCGTTGTGACGCAGGCGCATCGGTTCCTCCACGGCTTGCTTGAGTGTTCCCGTCGCCCGCCTCAGACGCGCGAACCCTGTGAGCATGCCTGCTTCCGGGTGGCGCACGCGTCCGCCCTGAGTTGATTCCTTACTACTCCCCAGGGAGCAGCTCCGACTCTAGGAACACGCTCTTGCGGATCACTTGGATGAGACTTGGCGATGCTCTACGCAGTGTAGTACTACTACCGGTGGCGGCGTACCCACCCATCCAACAATTAAGCAACAACCCACCCCCCCTCGAACCCAACCCAGAGACAGCCCTGCCGGGAACCAAACAAGACGCCCACCCCCCTCATCGACCTCCAAAACGGACCCCGCCCCCGGAACACGCACCACACAACGACAACCGCCCACGTACAGGCCCAGCCCCCACCCCCTACAGGCCCTCAGCCATGTACGGCACCCGCACCAGCCCAAGCCCTCCGCCCTGCGGACGCCCAGCCCCGTACGGCACTTGGGCCCACCCGGCCCCGCCGCAAGGAGCCAACACCCGAAGCCGGTAACCGCGCCACAGAAGCCAGCGGCCAGCCACATACGGGCCCGAACCCCTCCCCTGCAGGCCCCCAGCCCCGTACGGCCCCCGGCCCCACCCGCCCCCGCCACAAAGAACCACACCCGAAGCCGGCAACAGCGCCACGGACAGCCGCCAGCCGCCCCAAGCCCCGCCCTCTACAGGCCCCCAGCCACGTACGGCACCTGCGCCAGCCCGACCCCGCCGCAAGGAACCAACACCCGAAGCCGGTAACTGCGCCACAAAAGCCAGCGGCCAGCCACATGCGGGCTCTACTCCCGCCTCTCTGGAGGCCCTCACCCGTGTACGGGCGCCAGGGCCCCCGCCACGCCGCAAGGACCACCCCCCGAACCCAATCAACGGCGCCGCAGAGAACCAGCGCCCAGAGAAAGGGCCGCAGAATGCTGGCACCCCGAAGACGTGCGGCGCTGCAACACCAGCGCCCGGTCGCAGGCCGCGGCCGGGCGTCGGGCGTCGGGCGTCGGGCGTCGGGCGTCGGGCGTCGGGCGTCGGGCGTCGGGCGTCGGGCGTCGGGCGTCGGGCGTCGGGCGTCGGGGGTCGGGCGTCGGGCGTCGGGCGTCGGGCGTCGGGCGTCGGGGGTCGGGCGTCGGGGGTCGGGGGTCGGGGGTCGGGGGTCGGGGGTCGGGGGTCGGGGGTCAATGGACGGCGGGCCAGGGTCGCTGGTCACTGGTCGGCGGCCGGGGGTCGCTGGTCGGGCGCCGCAGGGCGGGGGTCAGTGGACAAGGGTCGGCCCTCGGCGGTCGGCGGTCGGCGGTCAGTGGACGGGGATCAGTGGACGGCGGCCCAGGGTCGCTGGTCACTGGTCGGCGGCCGGGGGCCGCTGGTCGGGCACCGGCCACCGAGGGGCGGCGGTCAGTGGACGAGGGTCGGCCCTCGGCCCTCGGCCGTGGGCGGTCGGCGGTCGGCGGTCGGCGGTCGGCGGTCGAGGGTCAGGCGTCAGGCGTCAGGCGTCAGGCGTCAGGGTGATGGAACGCGAAAACCCCCGCCGGGGCGGGGGTTTTCGGTGGTGGTCGGTCAGTGCTGGATCGGTGCGGCGATCGCCGCCGCCGAGTCCGGGACCGTCGAGGCGGACTCGCCCTTGAAGACGAACGTGGCGTTGTCGCCTTCGCCCTCGATCGTCACCTTCACGACCTGCCCCGGACGGAGCTCGCCGTAGAGGATCTTCTCGGACAGGGAGTCCTCCAGCTCGCGCTGGATCGTACGGCGCAGCGGCCGGGCGCCCATGACCGGGTCGTAACCGCGGTCGGCGAGCAGCTGCTTGGCCTCCGGCGAGACCTCGAGACCCATGTCGCGGTCCTTCAGCCTGGCGTCGACCTGGGCGAGCATCAGATCGACGATCTTGATGATCTCGTTCGGCGTCAGCTGGTGGAAGACCACGATGTCGTCGACACGGTTGAGGAACTCGGGCCGGAAGTGCTGCTTGAGCTCCTCCTGGACCTTCGCCTTCATCCGCTCGTAGTTGGACTCGGTGTCGTTGGACTTCGCGAACCCGACCCCGATGCCCTTGGAGATGTCGCGGGTGCCGAGGTTGGTGGTCATGATGATGACCGTGTTCTTGAAGTCGACCACGCGGCCCTGGGCGTCGGTCAGGCGACCGTCCTCCAGGATCTGCAGCAGCGAGTTGAAGATGTCGGGGTGGGCCTTCTCGATCTCGTCGAACAGGACCACGGAGAACGGCTTGCGCCGCACCTTCTCGGTGAGCTGGCCGCCCTCCTCGTAGCCGACGTAGCCGGGAGGCGAGCCGAACAGCCTGGAGACGGTGTGCTTCTCCATGAACTCCGACATGTCCAGGCTGATCAGAGCGTCTTCGTCGCCGAAGAGGAACTCCGCCAGAGCCTTGGACAGCTCGGTCTTACCGACACCGGACGGACCCGCGAAGATGAACGAGCCACCGGGACGGCGCGGGTCCTTCAGACCGGCGCGGGTACGCCGGATGGACCGCGACAGGCCCTTGATGGCGTCGTCCTGGCCGATGATCCGCTTGTGGAGCTCGTCCTCCATGCGGAGCAGGCGCTGGGACTCCTCCTCGGTCAGCTTGAAGACCGGGATGCCGGTGGCGGTCGCCAGGACCTCGGCGATGAGCTCCTGGGTGACCTCGGCCACGACGTCCATGTCGCCGGCCTTCCACTCCTTCTCCCGCCGCTCGCGCTTGAGCTGGAGCTGCTTCTCCTGGTCGCGGAGCGCAGCGGCCTTCTCGAAGTCCTGCGCGTCGATCGCGGACTCCTTGTCGCGACGGACGTTGGCGATCTTCTCGTCGTACTCGCGCAGGTCCGGCGGAGCGGTCATCCGGCGGATGCGCATCCGGGAACCGGCCTCGTCGATGAGGTCGATCGCCTTGTCGGGCAGGTAGCGGTCGCTGATGTAGCGGTCGGCCAGCTGCGCGGCGGCCACCAGGGCGTCGTCGGTGATGGAGACGCGGTGGTGGGCCTCGTAGCGGTCGCGCAGACCCTTGAGGATCTCGATCGTGTGGCTGAGAGAGGGCTCGGCCACCTGGATCGGCTGGAAGCGGCGCTCCAGCGCGGCGTCCTTCTCGAGGTACTTGCGGTACTCGTCGAGGGTGGTGGCGCCGATCGTCTGCAGCTCGCCACGGGCCAGCATCGGCTTGAGGATGCTGGCGGCGTCGATCGCGCCCTCGGCGGCGCCCGCGCCGACGAGCGTGTGCAGCTCGTCGATGAACAGGATGATGTCGCCGCGCGTGCGGATCTCCTTGAGCACCTTCTTCAGGCGCTCTTCGAAGTCACCGCGGTAGCGAGAGCCGGCGACCAGGGCGCCGAGGTCAAGCGTGTAGAGCTGCTTGTCCTTCAGCGTCTCGGGCACCTCGCCCCTGACGATCTTCTGCGACAGGCCCTCGACGACGGCGGTCTTGCCGACGCCGGGCTCGCCGATCAGCACCGGGTTGTTCTTGGTCCTCCGGGAGAGGACCTGCATGACCCGCTCGATCTCCTTCTCACGGCCGATGACCGGGTCGAGCTTGCCCTCACGGGCCGCCTGGGTCAGGTTGCGGCCGAACTGGTCGAGCACCAGGGACGTGGACGGCGCCGACTCCTGGGGACCGCCCGCGGCGGCCGGCTCCTTGCCCTGGTAACCGTGGAGCAACTGGATGACCTGCTGCCGGACACGGTTGAGATCAGCTCCAAGCTTGACCAGCACCTGGGCGGCCACACCCTCACCCTCGCGGATGAGCCCGAGCAGGATGTGCTCGGTGCCGATGTAGTTGTGACCCAGCTGCAAAGCCTCACGGAGCGACAGCTCGAGGACCTTCTTGGCCCGCGGGGTGAACGGAATGTGCCCCGACGGAGCCGACTGGCCCTGGCCGATGATCTCCTCGACCTGCTGGCGCACACCCTCAAGGCTGATGCCGAGGCTCTCCAGAGCCTTGGCGGCTACGCCCTCACCTTCATGGATCAAACCAAGAAGAATGTGCTCAGTGCCGATGTAGTTGTGGTTGAGCATCCTGGCCTCTTCTTGGGCCAAGACGACAACACGCCTCGCTCGGTCGGTGAACCTCTCGAACATCTCGTCGCTCCTCACAGAGCGGTCAGTCAGGCCGGTAAATCCGGTCCCGTCATCCCGCATGCTAGCCCTGGCTCGGCGAACCGTGCCCACTGCCGCTGACACGCTCTATAGCAGAGACGTTCCCCGAGAGCAGGGCGTTCACCCTCTATCCAACTACTGTTCGGGGGTGACGTGTTCCCGATACGCCGCAAGCGAACGATGTTTAGGCGCTTCCCGGAAGCGCCTGGAATTCGACGCCCGCGGCCCAGGGCGGACCAACACGGATCGGCCGTCGGACGCCGGGGCGAAGCCGGCCTTGGGGTGCCCGCCGGCCACGCATCTCCGATGCCCGCGCCCGTATCTGTTACGTAATCATCGTATGTGCTGCTCCAAACCGCGTCCAAGCGCGGGCGCTACGCCCTGAGCACAACTCGGCACCCACCGCACCGCCACACGTATTCCCCATCGGGTCAGCCGGGTTACCGATCGCCGGTGCGCACGAGGGTCCTGCGACGGGACAATGCGCGGCACACAGGAGAGGCCACCGGTTTTCCGTCGCCCCCCACCGGCCGCACGCCCGCGTTTTGCCGGCCATCCGCGGCCCGGCCCACCGAGAGGCCCGAAGAGGGACCCGACAAGCCCCGAGAACCCCGCACAAGGCCGTAAGAAGACGGAAGTACCCGGTACCGGAAGAAGGCTTGCGACGACGCTTCGGGAAGGACCGCGCTGCCCGATTGTGCGGCGGAGCGTCACCGCTTTGCGCGTACGCCGCAGGAGCCGGGATGGGGAACATTGCGGCGAGTGACGGCATTGGCCCGTTCCCGCCGCGGGTGACGAAGACGACGGCGAGCCCGGCGGCGCCCGGGAATTGACACGGACGCCGGCCGCAAAGCCCGGCACGTTCCACTCCCGCGCGGCGCCTTGCCCGCGCGACACGAGTGAGCAATACGCCCACATTTGGGCGAATTAGAAGATCAACAAGAGGTCCGGGGATTCACGAACTCCCCACAAAAACGATCATGCGCTTATGGCGCTCGCCGGGGTCCTAGGCGAACGGCATAAGCGCATGGTCAGGAGATGGCTCTCTCGACGAGGCTCAGTGAGCCGCTTCGTACTTCTCCACGACGGTGGAGGCGATCCTGCCGCGCTCGCTGACCGGCAGGCCGTGAGCCTTGGCCCACTGCCGGATCTCCGAGCTCTTCTCGCGGCTCATCGCACGGTTGCCGCCGCGACCACGGCGACGGGCGGACACGGCTCCTGCCCTGCGGGCGTGCTGCACGAAAGGCGTGAGTGCGTCCCTCAGCTTCTTGGCGTTAACGTCGCTGAGGTCAATCTCATAGGAGGAGCCGTCAATAGCGAAGCTGACCGTCTCATTGGCCTCGCCCCCATCGAGGTCATCGATGAGAATCTCCTGGATCTGCTTGGCCATCTACGCAATCCTTTCCCGGAGCATTGTTTCATTCGCTCGCCCAAACATATACCCGGAAAGGCGCGGAGACAATTCAGCGCTACGGGGATTCGGCTGACCGGCAGATCAGTTCTGGTTCTCGGCCTGATCCTGGTGGTTTGCCCGTCGCCCGGCGACCTCCGATCGCAGCAACTTCACCGCGCCAAAGATGAAGGCGCCGCCGACCACGACCGGGGGGATGAGCGCTGACAATACGTCTGTTACGGCTTCCATTCGTCCTCGCCTCCAGGGCTAGCAGGGTTTCGGGGGCGCTAAATACGCATCCCGGCGCGACCTGCGGGACCTGCGGGAGCACGCCGGACGCTCATGACGCCTAGGTGACAACTCACCCGGAACCGACCATAGCCACACACAGTCGCCCTCAGGGAGCAGGGGCACCGACATCCGGCAACCCGGACGTCCCATAGCCTAATGCCAGTCTCTCCAGGCTCCTTACCGGATCAAGGGAAAATTTTGCGAAAAGGCATCTTCCCAGGTGCGGATGCCTCAACGAAGATCTTTTACCACCCGCGTTCCGGCCAGCCTGTCATGCGGCCCGCGCTCCAACGGCTTGTCGATCAGGATGAGCAGCCCGACGCCGAACAGCAGCATTCCGGCCAGCAGATTGACCACCGGAATGCCCATCAGCATGACAGGCCCGGGATAGACCAGGGCCCGTTTCAGCAGGGCGCCACGCGGAAGGTCGTCCGGCGCCAGGCGAATCTTCATGATCGCCTGGCCGAAGGTCCGCCGGCGCAGGCAATGGGCCCGCCAGTCATAGGCCGTATAACACAGGCCGGCCAGGAACCAGGCAAGGAGCCCGGGGAGCCGCCCGTCGAACGCCTCGACCATCCCGACAGTCCGGAAGACGCCCCACAGCGCGATGAACAGAATGTAATAGAAGACCCCGAAGACCAGCGCCTCAATGAAGCGGGCGGCGAGGCGTTCCCACCATTCCGCGGGCACGGCGCCCGGCCACGACGGTGTCCCGCCCATATCCCACCTCACGCGGTCGGCGGTCGTACCCCCCATTTTGGTACGCCCCGCACACACAAAACAGAGGCCGGCGGGAAGCCGGCCCCTGTTTTACGCTGACGCGGGATTACTTGATCTTCACGACCACCGTGCCCGCGAACTTGTCCGCGAACGTCTGCTGCAGCGGCTTGTCCCACAGCTGCGAGGCGCCGTTGACCGCGACGCACGCCCAGGCGAGCAGCGGGCCGAGGAACGGGATGAGGCTGAGGACGTAGCCGCCCCAGGTGACGCCGGCGCGCTTGATCGCCAGGTCGGACGCGAGCCCGCCCGGAGGCAGGGCCTGACCCACCGGCACGACCTTGATCCCCATGACCATCTTGCCGACCGTCTGGCCGTTCATCTTCGTCAGGAAGAACTCGTAGCAGACCCAGACGGCGGTCGTCACGATCGCCGACAGGAGGCCGATGGTGAAGGCGGACAGGATGCCGGAGGTCGAGCCGGTCGCCGAGTCGTAACCGATCGCGAGCAGGCCCAGGATGAGGCTGACCACGAAGTTCACGACGCCGAGGATGACGCCGTCGATGATCCTCGCGACCAGACGCTGCCACCACTCCGCCAGGGGGGCCGGAGCGCCCGGAGGCTGCACGCCGACGGGCTGACCGTAGGGCTGGCCGTAACCGGGCTGGCCGTAGGGCTGCGACTGCTGCTGCTGGCCGTATGCCTGGCCGTACTGCTGCTGGTCGCCGTACTGCTGGCCGTAACCCTGCTGCTGGTCGCCGTACTGCTGCTGGGCGTAGCCGCCCTGCTGGCCGTACTGGGCGTCCTGGCCGTAGCCCTGCTGCTGGCCGTAGCCCTGCTGGCCGTACTGGGCCTCCTGGCCGTAACCCTGTTGCCCCGAGGCGGCCTGCTGGCCGTAGCCGGGCTGGGCGTACTGCTGGCCCGAGGACTGCGGCTGCTGGCCGTAGCCCTGCTGGCCCGAGGCGGCCTGCTGGCCGTACTGGGCGTCCTGGCCGTAGCCCTGCTGCTGGCCGTAGTCGGGTAGCGACTGCGGCTGCTGCCCGTACTGCGGCTGCTGGCCGTAGCCCTGCTGGCCCGAGGCGGCCTGCTGACCGTACTGGGCCTCCTGGCCGTAACCCTGCTGACCCGGAGCGGCCTGCTGGCCGTAGCCGGGCTGGGCGTACTGCTGGCCGGAGGCGGGCTGCTGGCCGTAACCCTGCTGGCCGTACTGGGCCTCCTGGCCGTAGCCGGGCTGCGTGTACTGCTGGCCCGAGGACTGCGGCTGCTGGCCGTAACCCTGCTGGCCCGAGGCGGCCTGCTGGCCGTACTGGGCCTCCTGGCCGTAGCCGGGCTGCGTGTACTGCTGGCCCGAGGACTGCGGCTGCTGACCGTAGCCCTGCTGCTGGCCGTAGCCCTGCTGACCCGGGGCGGCCTGCTGGCCGTACTGGGGCTGCTGGCCGTAGCCCTGCTGCTGGCCGTACTGCTGCTGTTGCTGGCCGTACTGCTGTTGCTGGCCATAGCCCTGTTGCTGCTGCTGACCGTACGGGGGCTGGCCGAAGGCATCGTCCGCCCGGTAGCCGACCACAGTCACGTCCGGGTCGGGCTCACCGGGCCGACGGCCGTGGTGCTGACCGTACTCGGGGTTCTCGCCGGAATCGTCCTGTGGGTACGGCGGCTGTCCGGTGCTCACCGTGTCACCTCGCTTCGAGTGCGCATGTGGCACGTGTCAGGACACATGCCTGTGCTGCCCAACGTATCGACATAGGTATCAACAATCACCTTTCCAAGTGGTCAAGGTCCGCGTCACCCGATGTCAGATGCAGCAGCATGCGGGTGTTGCCAAGGGTGTTCGGTTTGACGTGTTCCAGATCAAGGAACTCCGCCACACCCTCGTCGTACGAGGCCAGCAACTCGGCGTAGACCTCGGGTGAGACCGGTGTGCCCTGGATGGGGCGGAAACCGTGCCTCGCGAAGAAGTCGACCTCAAAAGTCAGACAGAATACACGCCGCAGCCCCAGATCCTTCGCCTGCCGGACGAGTGCCGAGACGATCCGCCGCCCCACACCCAGCCCCCGGCACGCGGGATCGACGGCCACCGTACGGACCTCGGCGAGGTCCTCCCAGAGCACGTGGAGCGCGCCGCAGCCGACGACCTCCCCGTCCCGCTCGGCCACCCAGAACTCCTGGACGTCCTCGTACAGCGTGACCGTGGCCTTCTCCAGGAGCCGCGGCCCCGCGCCCGCGTAGGTGTCCACGAGACGCCTGATCGCACGCACGTCGGGCGTGCGCGCACGCCTGACCACGACCGCGGTCTCGGGGACTGCCACTTCGGCCACCTGCTCCATGGCTCTCCAGGGTACAGATCTCATTACGGCTCGGCCCTAAATCCCACGTCTCGGGCATCTCATCACATCCCGTGGTCAGGTGAACACGCGCCGACTTGGAGCTTTCCTCCAGACCTCAGCACCCCGAATGCTGGACAAAAGGTGCAGAAGCCCGCTTCCGTACGGCTACCCACGAGATCACCTTGTGACCCTTCAGTTGTGAAACCTCTACAGACTCGGCAGTTCCGGTTGAGCGTGAACCCGGAGTGCATTAGTGTCCAGCGACGATGTTCTCCGCGTAATGCGCGCGGAAAGACACGCCCAATTCCCGCAAGGGAAGCCGGGGAACCAACGGCGGCGAGCACTTGGCGCCACCACTTGGGGTGAATCCGACCATCTCGGTAGGGCTGCTCCGGCCCGAACCCGTCAGCTAACCCGGCCGGCGTCGATGAGAGGAGCTCGGTTGGTGAAGCGGACGTTCGACCGCTCGGGGAGGTCCGGGGGCAGGCACGCCCGCCCCCAGGAGCAGGCCGGGCGCGCACGCCGCCTCGGCGTCATCGGCGTCACCGTCGCCGCGATGCTGTTCGCCGTCCCCGTCGGTTCCGCCGCCGCCGACCCGAAGCCGTCGCTCTCCGAGCTCTCCGACCAGGTGGAGAAGCTGCACGAAGAGATCGAGACGCTGGCCGAGCAGTACAACGAGCAGCGCGAACGGCTGAAGGCCGCCCAGAAGGCCAACGACTCCGCCCAGAAGATCCTGGCCACCAGCGAGTCCGACCTGGCCGCCAAGCGCGCCAGGGCCTCGCTGCTCGCCCAGAACGCCTACATCACCGGCGGCCTGGACAAGGCCCTGGCCTTCGCCCAGTCCGGCGACCCCGAGACCTTCCTCGACCGGGCCGCGACCACGTACGCGCTCGAACAGCAGCAGGGCGAGGAGGTCAACCAGCTCGCCAGGGCCATGGAGGCCGCCGAGCGGGCCAGGGCCGGCGCCAAGACCCGCATCGCCGAGGTCCAGAAGATCGTCACCGATCTGGAGGGCAAGCGCTCGAAGATCACCAAGCTGGTCACCAAGGTCGAGAGCAACCTCTACCGGCGGGCCGTCGGCGAGGCGGGCCGTCCCGGCACCCGGGCCGTACGCGTCAACCTGCCGGTCATCGGCTCCGGCAAGGCCGCCCAGGCCGTCAAGTGGGCCCTGACCCAGCAGCTCAAGCCGTACGTGTGGGGCGCCGAGGGGCCGCGCTCCTACGACTGCTCCGGCCTGGTGATGGCCGCCTACCAGCGTGTGGGCATCTCGCTCCCCCACTACACCGGCGACCAGTGGACGGCCGGCACGCACATCACCAGCCGCGACCAGCTGCGCCCCGGCGACCTGGTGTTCTTCTACACCGACCTGCACCACGTCGGCATCTACATCGGCGGCGGCATGATGGTCCACGCCCCGCGCACGGGTGACGTCGTGCGGGTCGCCCCGATCGGCGGGCGGCCGTTCGCCGGCGGCGTGCGCATCGCGGACTGACCGGCGCCCCACTTCACCCAGCGCCGCTAGATGAGCTGGCGGCGCGCCGCCCATGCCACGGCCTCGATCGCCGTGGCCACGCCGATGCGGTCGCAGATGCCCCTCAGCCTGCGCCGTACGGTCCGTCCGCTGATGTCCAGCCGCCTGCCGACCCGATCGACGGTCACCCCCCTGGCCAGCTCGGCCAGTAACGCCAAATCCGCGTGGCTCAGCTCGACGCCTTCTGTGAGCACATCCACCGGGAGCCCTCCCCCCAACAGCAGAACTCGGACCTTTCAGGCGAAGCAAAGCCGCTCGTCTCGGTGAAGGTAAACGCATCGCGGAAAGGTCGTCAAGCGCCACAATCGGCGCCCTTGACCAGTGCTATTGACATGATCACTTATATGTGACGTACTCCGCATATGTTGGCACGCCGTGGTCCGCTATGAACGGTCCAAACGATCAATTCGGCGGCCCGGTTCCACCTCCGATGAGCGCCACCGACGTGCTGGGTTTTGATCCCTCGGATCCGCAATTTGTGCGCGATCCGTACGTCCGATATCGCGAGCTGCGAGCCGCCGGGCCGATCTTCAGAACGCGCGGCGGGCTGCTCGTCGTGACCACGTACGAGTTGTGCGCGGCCGTGCTGCGCGACCCCGGGTTCGGTCACGGAACGTCCCCGCCGGCGCAGGAAGAGGCAGGTCAGCCCGGCAGGTCGTTCCTGCTCATGGACCCGCCCGAGCACACCCGGTTGCGTGCTCTGGTCAGCCGCGCGTTCACGCCGCGCATGGTGGCCCGCCTCAGGCCGCGGATCGAGGAGATCACCGCCGACCTGATCGGGCGGCTGCCGGAGGAGCCGGAGCTGATTTCCGGCTTCGCGTACCCGCTGCCGGTGATGGTGATCAGCGAGATGCTCGGGGTGCCGCCGGAGGACCACGACCGCTTCCGCGGATGGAGCGAGGCCCTTGCCCGCGGACTTGACCCGATGCTGACAGACGCCCTCATGTCGGAAACGGAGCGTTCCAGGAACGAGTTCCGCGACTACTTCCGCCACCTGATCGCGCGGCGGCGCGAGCGTCCCGGCGAGGACCTCCTGAGCGCCCTCGCACACGTCGAGGAGCTCACCGAGGCCGAGTTGCTGGCGACCTGCGTGCTGCTGCTCGTGGCCGGCCACGAGACCACCGTCAACCTCATCGCGAACGGCGTGCTGAACCTGCTGCGGCACGGCCTGCTGCACCTCGCCGCCGAGCGGCCGAGGGAGGTGGTGGAGGAGGTGCTGCGCTTCGATCCGCCGGTCCAGCTCACCTCCAGGATCGCGCTGGAGGACCGGGAACTGGGCGGGACGCCGGTGCCCGCGGGCTCGGCCGTGCTCGTGCCGATCGGCGCGGCCAATCGCGACCCGGCCGCGTTCGCCGATCCCGACCGGTTCGACCCCTGCCGCGAGCCCGGCCGGCACCTGGCTTTCGGGCTCGGCCTGCACTTCTGCCTGGGCGCGACGCTGGCCAGGATGGAGGGCGAGATCGCGCTGTCGGCGCTGGCCGCGGCGGCGCCGAAGATGGAGGCCGCCGACCCGGAACCGCCGTACAAGGAGAACGTGGTGCTGCGCGGGCTGGCCCGGCTGCCGGTGCGGCTCAGACGGTAGCGTCGTAGCGTTCCCTGGCGGCCTCGACGTCCTCGATGTGCTCCTCGGCCCACGCCTTGATGGCGATGACCAGCGGCATCAGGCTCTGGCCCAGCGGGGTGAGCGCGTAGTCGACGCGCACCGGCACCTGCGGCGTGACCCGGCGCGTCACCAGGCCGTCGCGCTCCAGGCCGCGCAGGGTCTGGGTGAGCATCTTCTGGCTGACCCCCGCGATGTGCCTGGCCAGGTCGCTGTAGCGGCGTTCGCCGGAGGCCAGCGAGCTGAGCACCAGCGTGACCCATTTGTCGCTGAGCCGGGCGAGCAGCTTGCGGGAAGGGCATTCGGCGAAGTAGGCGTCGAAGGCGAGTCTCGCCTGGTCACGCCGCTGCGCCGCCGTCGTGGTCGCCACCGTTTCACTCCTCGCTGTGTGTTACGCACTTCCAGGTGCCTACTTACTGAAAGAGAGTAACTCTTCCTAGGGTCGCGGCATGACGAACATGCGTGCACTCATCGGCGGCTCCGGCGCTCCCCGGCTGGTGTCCGCGCCGCTGCCCGATGCGGGGCCCGGCCAGGTGCGGATCAAGGTGGCCGCGGCCGGGGTCAACCCCTTCGACCTGGCCGTGGCGTCCGGGGCCCTGGCCTCGTACGGGCTGGCCAGGAAGCTCGACTCGTACGGGATCGGCTTCGACGCCGCGGGGACCGTGGACCAGGTGGGCCCGGGGGCCTCCTTCAGCGTGGGAGAGGAGGTCGTGGGGCTCTGCGCGCGGCTGGAGCTGCCGTACAAGGCGCAGGCCGAGTACGTCGTGCTGGACGCCCCGGCGGTGGCCCGCGCCCCGCGTGACGTGAGCCCCGTGCACGCGGCCACGCTGCCGCTGAACGGGCTCACCGCCTGGCAGGCGCTCGACCGGACCGGCGTCGGGCCGGGCGGCACGCTGCTGGTCACGGGGGCGGCTGGAGCCGTCGGAGGCTACCTGGTGGAGCTGGCCGCCGTGCGCGGCGTCAGGGTGGTGGCCGCCGCCGGCGCCGCGGACGAGGAGCTGGTACGCGGCTTCGGGGCGGAATGGTTCGTCCGCCGCGAGGAGGACCTGGCCGAGGCCGTACGGGCCCATGTGCCCGGCGGTGTGGACGCCGTGGTGGACGCGGCCGTGCTGGGCCTGCCCGCGCTCGACGCCGTACGGGACGGCGGAGCGTTCGTGGCGCTCGCGTCGGGGGTCGCGCCGGTGCCGCTGCGCGGGACGGACGTGGCCACCGTGCTGTTCCGCTCGGACGCCCGGCAGCTCGCGGAGCTGGTGCGCCTGGTCGAGGCCGGACGCCTGACGCTACGGGTGGCCGGGACGTACCCGCTGGAGAAGGCCGCCGACGCCCACGCCCGCCTGGCCGAGGGCGGCCTGCGCGGACGGCTGGTGCTGCTGCCCTGACCGCCCTGACCGGCGCCCCGCACCTGCGCGGGGCGCCGTACGGCGGCTCAGTGGGTGGGCTTGACCAACGGGAACAGGATGGTCTCGCGGATGTTCTTGCCGGTGAAGGCCATGATCATCCGGTCGATGCCGGCGCCCATGCCACCCGTGGGCGGCATCGCGTACTCAAGGGCCTGCAGGAAGTCCTCGTCGAGCTGCATCGCCTCAAGGTCGCCGCCCGCGGCCAGCAGCGACTGCTCCACCAGGCGGTGGCGCTGGTCGATCGGGTCGTTGAGCTCGGAGTAGCCGGTGCCGAGCTCGGTGCCGAACCCGATCAGGTCCCACTTCTCGGTCAGCAGCGGGTTGTCGCGGTGGAGACGGGCCAGCGGCGAGGTCTCCAGCGGGTAGTCCATGACGAACGTCGGCTGCACGAGCGTGTGCTCGACCAGCGCCTCGAACAGCTCCTGGACGAGCTTGCCCGACCCCCACTTGGCGTCCCAGTGGACCTCGCGGCGGTCGGCGATCTTCCGCAGCTCCTCAAGCGTGGTCTCGGTGGTGATCTCCTCGCCCACGGCGTCGGACACCAGGTCGTAGAGCCGGACTCGCGGCCACTTCTCCAGGCCGAGGTCGATCTCGACGCCGTCGTGCACGACCACGGTGGTGTCCAGGGCGGCCACGACGGCCTTCTGGTACATGCGCTGCGTCAGGTCGGCGATGTCGTTGTAGTCGAGGTAGGTGCCGTAGGCCTCGAGCATGGTGAACTCGGGGTTGTGCGTGGAGTCGGCGCCCTCGTTGCGGAAGTTGCGGTTGATCTCGAAGACCTTCTCGACGCCGCCGACCACCAGCCGCTTGAGGTAGAGCTCGATCGCGATGCGGAGGTAGAGCTCCATGTCGTAGGCGTTGATGTGGGTCTTGAACGGCCGGGCCGTCGCGCCGCCGTGGATGGGCTGCAACATCGGGGTCTCGACCTCGAGGTAGCCCTCCTCGTGCCAGAAGTCGCGCACCGCGCGCACGGTCGCGCTGCGCACCCGCGCCATCTTCCTGGCCTCGTCGTTGACGATGAGGTCGACGTAGCGCTGGCGCACCCGCGCCTCGGGGTCGGTGAGGCCGACGTGCTTCTCCGGCAGCGGGCGCAGGCACTTGGCGGTGATCTGCCAGCTGTCGGCGAGGATCGACAGCTCGCCGCGGCGCGAGGTGATGACCTCGCCGGTCACGCCGACGTGGTCGCCCAGGTCGACGTCGCGCTTCCAGGCGGCCAGCGACTCCTCGCCGACCTTGTCGAGCGAGATCATGACCTGCAGGTCGGCGCCGCCGTCGCGGAGTGTGGCGAAGCAGAGCTTGCCGCCCACGCGGTTGAGCATGACGCGGCCCGCGACCCCGACCGTCTCACCGGTGGCGGTGTCGGGCTCCAGGCCCTGGTGTTTCTCCTTGACCTCGGCGTTGGTCGCCGTGCGTGGGAAGTTCACCGGGTAAGGGTCGACGCCCTCGCTGCGGAGGCGGTCGAGCTTTTCCCTCCGGATGCGCATCTGCTCTGGAAGTTCCTCGCTCACAACAACAAAGCGTAGGGGATACGGCGAACTGCAAGCGCTCGTGACGGTTCCCTGCAGGGGCGCTGCAAGGACCCTTTTGTACCAATGACTCACGAGCTCCGGGGGGAGCCGGCAAGGAGCCGGCCCGAGGGGAGCTCCGGGAGAGATCATGATGAAGAAGATCGCGACGGGCATCCTCGCCATCGCCGCCACCAGCGCCGTGGCCCTGTCGCTTCCTTCGGCCGCCAGCGCCACCACCGCCGACTTCGACGACTACTCCGACTACTGGGGCCCGGTGTACGCCAAGCAGCACCTGGCCAAGGCCCAGGGTCACGTCAGCGTCGAGTGGGACGAGGAGGACTCCAACGACGTCCACGTCACCGGCCGGCTGTACGACCTGGACGACCGCGACTACGACGAGGGCGGCAAGTGCGCGTACGTGAAGTTCCAGGCCGAGGACTCCGACGGCGACTGGTCCACGGTCTACACCAGGAAGTACTGCGGGTCCCCGGGCTACAAGAAGTTCCACTTCGAGGAGAACGACGTCTTCACCCTGCGCGTCAAGGTCTGCCAGGTTCCCGAGCAGGGCACCTTCGCCACCAGGTGCGGCCCGTGGAGCGAGCTCTACAGCGCCGAGGACGCGTGACCCTCATAGGTGACATCACGACCGACAGGCGGCCCCC
Source organism: Nonomuraea sp. NPDC001636 (assembly GCF_040298265.1). Classification (NCBI taxonomy): domain Bacteria; kingdom Bacillati; phylum Actinomycetota; class Actinomycetes; order Streptosporangiales; family Streptosporangiaceae; genus Nonomuraea; species Nonomuraea sp. NPDC001636. The sequence continues at coordinate 70,443 of NZ_JBEOZT010000017.1, read as the reverse complement.
TTCTCGAACGGGGGCCGCTTGTCACGTTCTAAGCGGTATTGCGGTGATAAATCAGGCGCAAGCCGATGAGGGTCAGCCACGGCTCGTGCACGTCGATCGAGCGCGACTCGCCGACCACCAGCGCCGCGTGGCCGCCGGTCGCCACGACGGTCACCTCGTCGGGGTCGTCGGCCAGCTCGGCGGCCATGCGCTCGACGATGCCGTCGACCTGGCCGGCGAAGCCGTAGATGATGCCGGCCTGCAACGCCTCGACCGTGTTCTTGGCGATCACCGAGCGCGGCCTGACCAGCTCGACCTTGTGCAACTGGGCGCCGGCGGCGGCCAGGGCGTCGACCGAGATCTCGATGCCGGGGGCGGTGACCGCCCCGACGTACTCGCCCTTGGCCGACACCGCGTCGAAGGAGGTGGCGGTGCCGAAGTCGACGATGATGCACGGGCCGCCGTACTGGTCGATGGCGGCCAGGGCGTTCACGATGCGGTCGCTGCCCACCTCTTTGGGGTTGTCCATGCGCACCGGCACGCCCGTGCGCACGCCGGGCTCCACGATGACGGCGGTGACGTCGCCGTAGTAGCGGCGGCACATCTCCCGCATCTCGTTGAGCACGCTCGGCACGGTCGAGCAGATGGCGATGCCGCTGATGTCGGCGCCCTTGAGCAGGGGTGACTGGGCCAGCAGCCCCTGGAGGACGACGGCGATCTCGTCGGCGGTGCGGCGGGCGTCGGTGGCCAGCCTCCAATGCTCGATGACGTCCTCGCCCTCGAACAGCCCCAGCACCGTGTGCGTGTTGCCGACGTCGATCGTGAGCAGCATCAATTACCCCCGCAAATCCAGTGCGATGTCCAGGGCCGGCGCCGAGTGGGTGAGCGCTCCCACCGCAAGGTAGTCAACGCCAGTTTCAGCCACATCACGAGCCGATTCCAAGGTCAATCCCCCACTCGCTTCAAGCGCAACCCTGTTTTTCGCCCGACTTTTCACGATTTGTACGGCATGTACGGTGTCCTCGACCGTGAAGTTGTCCAGCAGGATCTCCTCCGCGCCTTCGTCCAGCAGGGGCTCCAGCTGGTCGAGCCGGTCGATCTCGACCTCGATCGGCACCTCGGGGAAGCGCTCCCGCACCGCGCGGTACGCCTCGGCCACGCCGCCGGCCGCCACCACGTGGTTGTCCTTGATCAGGGCCGCGTCCGACAGCGACATGCGGTGGTTGACGCCGCCGCCGCAGCGCACGGCGTACTTCTCCAGGGACCGCAGACCCGGCAGGGTCTTGCGGCTGTCGCGCACCCGCGCCCGCGTGCCCTCGATCGCGGCCACCCACCTGGCGGTCAGCGTGGCCACCCCGGACAGGTGCGTGAGCAGGTTGAGCGCGGTGCGCTCGGCGGTCAGCACGGCCCGCGTGGGGCCCTCGACCGTCATCAGCACGTCGCCGGCCGCCACCCGCTCGCCGTCCTTGGCCCGCCGCTCGGTCCGGCCGGCGCCCAGCCGGAGGAAGACCGCCTCGGCCACGGCCAGCCCGGCCACCACGCCGTCCTTGCGGGCCACCACGTCGGCGGCCGAACGCTGCTCGGCCGGGATCGTGGCCAGGCTGGTGACGTCGCCCGCCTCCTGCAGGTCCTCTTCGAGCGCGCGGTCGATCAGCGCGTCGACCTCGGCCGGGTCGAGCCCGGCGGCGGTCAGCTCCTGCGCCAGCCGCGGCGGCATCGCCTCGCCGTGCGGGGTGTACGTCATGCGAAGGCCCTCCTCGGTCAGGGTCACGTCCAGGTGACCCAGCCACTCATTGTCGTCCCGGCTCTCGTGGTCCTCGCGCCAGTGGGAGCCGCGCGTCTCCAGCCTGGCCGCCGCCACGCCGGTCAGGACGGCGGCGACGGTGAGGAGGTTGCTCGCCTCCCATGACTCGGTGCAGGCGGGCACCTCGACCGGCGTCCAGAGGGCGTCGCGCAGCGCCTTCGACGTGGCCTGCAGCGACGCGCGGCTGCGCAGCACCCCGGCGCCGGCGCTCATGTGCGCCTGGATCCTGGGCCTGACCCTGGGGTCCACCAGGCCCGTCGCGGCCCGCCCGGCGACCGGCTCGCCCGGCTCGGGACGCGTCCGGTGGATGTCCTCGGCGATGCGCTCGGCGAAGACCAGGCCCTCAAGGAGCGAGTTCGAGGCCAGCCGGTTGGCGCCGTGGACGCCGGTGCAGGCCACCTCGCCGCAGGCGTACAGACCCTCGATCGAGGTACGGCCGGACAGGTCGGCGCGGACGCCGCCGCTGGCGTAGTGGGCGGCCGGGGAGACGGGGATCGGCTCGGTCACCGGGTCGATGCCGTGCTCCCGGCAGACGGCGTAGATGGTGGGGAAGCGGCTCTCCCACTTGTCCCTGCCGAAGTGGCGGCCGTCGAGGAAGACGTGGTCGCGGCAGGTCTCGCTCATGACCCTGGTGATCGCCTTGGCCACGACGTCGCGCGGGGCCAGGTCGGCCAGCTCGTGCACGCCCTGCATGAACCGGTTGCCCTCGTGGTCGACGAGGAAGGCGCCCTCGCCCCTGACCGCCTCGGAGATCAGCGGCTGCTGGCCGGTCGAGCCCTCCCCCAGCCACAACACGGTCGGGTGGAACTGCACGAACTCGATGTCGCGCACGACCGCCCCCGCCCTGAGCGCGAGCGCCACGCCGTCGCCGGTGGACACCACCGGGTTGGTGGTCGCGGCGTAGACCTGGCCCATGCCGCCGGTGGCCAGCACCACCGCCCGCGCCAGGACCGCCCCGACGCCGTCACGCGCGCCCTCGCCCATGACGTGCAGGGTCACGCCCCTGGCCCGGCCGCGGGCGTCCTTGAGCAGGTCGAGCACGAGCGCGTGCTCGATCACCTCGATCGATCTCGCGCGCACCGCCTCGACCAGCGCCCGCTGCACCTCGGCGCCCGTGGCGTCGCCGCCGGCGTGCACGATCCGGTGGCGACGGTGGCCGCCTTCCCTGGTGAGCTGGAGCTCGCCGTCGGGGGTGCGGTCGAATCGGGCGCCGCGCTCGATGAGCCGCCGCAGCGCGCCCGGCCCCTCGGTCACCAGGGTTCGCACGGCTCTGGTGTCGCACAGCCCGACCCCGGCGAGCAACGTGTCGCTCAGGTGCTCGTCGGGGGTGTCGCGTGGGTCCAGCACGGCGGCGATGCCCCCCTGGGCCCACTTGGTGGACCCGGCGGACAGCACGTCCTTGGTGACGACCAGGACCTTGGCCGCCGGATCCAGCTCGGCATGGCGCAGCGCCACGGTCAGGCCCGCGACGCCGGAGCCGACGACGACCACGTCCGCTTCGACCGTCCAGCCGGGTTCGGGGGCCGTCAGACGCCGGGGAATCGCCGGTGCACTCATGGGGGTCTCCTCACTGAGGCGATTTCGTCACTATGACGATAACGCCTGCCGCAGCGTGGACATGCCCCGGGGGCACCGTACGGATCAGGGACGAAGGCTCAGGACGACGTTGTCGATCAACCGGGTGCCGCCCACCCGGGCCGCCACGGCGAGCACGGCCGAGCCCTCGTAGGCGTCGTCGACCTCCTTGAACGTGGCCGGATCGACCAGCGCCAGGTAGTCGAGGTCGAGGTCGGGGCCGGCCTCGTCGAGCACCGCGCGGGCGGTGGACCGGATCGCGCCGGCGGTGAGCTCGGCCGCGCCCGCCCGCAGGGCGCGGGACAGGGCCAGCGCGACCGTGCGGTCACGCGCCGACAGGTAGCGGTTGCGGCTGGACATGGCCAGGCCGTCGGGCTCGCGCACGGTGGGCGCGCCGACGATCTCGACGGCCAGGTCGAGGTCGGCCACCATGCGGCGGATGACGGCGAGCTGCTGGGCGTCCTTCTGGCCGAAGATCGCCACGTCGGGGCGGACCAGGTTGAACAGCTTGAGCACCACCGTCAGCACGCCGTCGAAGTGGCCCGGTCTGGAGGCGCCCTCGACGATCGTGCCCATCTCGCCCGCGCAGACGCTCACCTGCCGGTCGGGGCGGTACATGTCCTCCGGCGAGGGCGCGAACACGACGTGCACGCCCTCCTCCCGGCACACGTCCAGGTCGGCGTCGAACGTACGGGGATAGCGTGAAAAATCCTCGTTAGGACCGAATTGCAGCGGGTTGACGAAGATGCTGACCACGACCTGGTCGGCGCGTACCCGGGCGGCCCTGATCAGCGACCGGTGGCCCTCGTGCAGCGCGCCCATGGTCGGGACCAGCGCCACGCTGCCCGTGCCACGGACCTTCGCCAGGTCGTCCCGGTTGCCGGCCACGATCAGATCCATTGCTGCCCTCCACACCCGACGGTCAGGTCCATATATTGCCCCCAAGCGCGTCGAGCAGCCGCTCCGCCTCCTCCGGTTTGAGCAGCCCCGCGGCCAGCGCCCGGTCGGCGGTGAGCCGGGCCAGCGCGATGTAGGCGTCGGCGGCCTCGGGGGCGGCCAGGATCAGCGCGTCGACGTGTTTGCGCACCGTGCCGGCGTCGCCGCGGACGACCGGCCCGGTCAGCCCGGCGATGCCCAGCCGCAGCACGTTGTCGAGCGCCGCGCCGAGCAGCGGGCCCAGCATCCGGCCCGGGTGCTCGACGCCGATGCGCCCGAGCAGCTCCTCGGACTCGGCGATGAGCGTGACCATGTGGTTGGCGGCGTTGGCCAGGGCCGCGTGGTAGAGCGCGCGGTCGCTCTCGGCGATCCAGACCGGCTCGCCGCCCATCTCGATCACCAGCGCCTCGGCGACCGGCCGCAGCATGTCGGGCGCGGTGACGCCGAACGAGATGCCGGTGATCTTGTTGAGGTCGTCGTCGCGGCCGGTGAAGGTCATGACCGGGTGGAGCGCGAGCGGCAGCGCGCCCACCCCGGCGGCGGGTTCGAGCACCGACAGGCCGTACGCGCCGCTGGTGTGGACGAGCAGCTTGCCCTGCAGGTCGGCGCCCGTACGGGCCAGGCCGGCCACGAGGTCGGGCAGCGCGTCGTCGGGGACGGTCAGCAGGATGAGCTGGGCGGCGGCCACCACCTCGTCGGGCCGCGTCAGCTCCACCCCGAGCCGCTCGGCGGCCCACCTCCGCGACCTGTCGGAGACCCCGCTCGCGGCGACGATCCGGTGGCCCGCCTGCGCCAGCGCGGCGCCGAGCGCGGAGCCGACCTTGCCCGCGCCGAGCACGCCGACGGTCAGCCGTGCCGGGCGATCACCTGCGTCCATGACGTCTCACCCCTGTCGACCGTGATGGCACTGCCGACCAGCGTAACCGGCGGGCGGCGGCGCACATGTCAGGGGCCGACGAACGCGGTCAGGCATGTCCGCCGCTTTACCGCGCGTTGAGTTAACGACAAATGCGACAGGGGCATACGAATCGTGCACCCCCTGTCGAAAGAGATGAGGAGAGGGGTCCACGCACGACGACGGGCGCCGAGTCCTGACAACCCGACGCCCGCCTGGATGCGACCTCTTGGAGGTGCACTGACCGGTCATCCGCCGACTGACCGGCCGGGATCAGAGCCCGGACCGCGCGCGAGCGGTCCGGGCTCTCCCTGACTCAGCGGCTGTAGACCGCGGTGTTGGGGCTCCCCTGGCAGCCGTTGATCGGCACGGCCTGGATGCCGATGTTGTTGCCGCAGACGGGCACGACGGCGGTGATGGGGAGGTGGATCGGGCTGCCGCTCAGGATGCCGTTGTTGCCGTGGGTGACGTCGTCGGCGTACGCGGGGGCCGCCAGCGCCAGCAGGGCAATGGCACCTGCCATGACCAGAGTCTTCTTCACGGGGGGCTCCTCTCAGTATGCGGCCGGGGCGGCCGCAATGCTTTGGTGGAGCGAACCGGCTCGCCGCTTACCGCGGATGGGCGAAACGCAGTCGCTCGGTGACAGTACGTAAACGTTAGCGCAATGTAGCGACCAAGTGTAGTCAATCAATGACTTAGCGTGTTGATGGCTTGAGTCATGAGATAGTCAGCGTCATGTGGCTCACCTGGCGCGCCGCCACAGAGCGCGCGCTCTACGGCGAGGAGGGTTTCTACCTCCGCGAACGTCCTTCGGGCCACTTCCGCACCTCGGTCGGGGCCTCCGCCGTGTTCGCGGAGGCGGTCCTGGCCCTGCTGACGGAGGTCGACTCCGACCTCGGCTGCCCCGAGTGGCTCGACCTGGTCGACATCGGCTCGGGCGAGGGCGTGCTGGTCCGCCGCGTCCTCGACCTGGCCGAGCCCGCTCTGCGCGACCGGCTCCGGGTCACGTGCGTCGACCTGTCACCCAGGCCCCCTGGCCTGCCCGACGAGGTCGAGTGGCGCCGCTGCCTGCCGTCCAGCATCACCGGCCTGGCCGTCGCCAACGAGTGGCTCGACAACATCCCGCTCGACGTGGCCGAGCAGACCTCCGGCGGCCCGCGGCTGGTCATGGTCAACACCCGCACCGGGGAGGAGCGCCTCGGCGGCCCGCTGCGGCCCGCCGACCGCGAATGGCTCGACCGCTGGTGGCCGCTGCCGCACGTGGGCACCCGCGCCGAGATCGGCCGCCCCCGTGACGACGCCTGGGCCTCCGTTCTGGTACGCCTCGCCCGCGGCCGGGCGATAGCCGTGGATTATGCACACCCTGTGGATAACCGACCGCTCTGTGGCACGCTGACCGGTTACCGCGACGGCGCGGTCGTCGCCCCCGTCCCCGACGGGACCTGCGACATCACCGCCCACGTCGCGCTCGACGCGTGCGCCGAGGCCGGGCGGCGGGCCGGCGCGATATCCACAACCTTGTCCACACAGCGTGACATGTTGCGGGCGCTGGGCCTCACCGGCGCCCGGCCGCCGGTCGACCTCGCCCGCACCGATCCGCGCGGCTACGTGCGCGCGTTGGCGAGGGCGTCGGAGGAGGGCGAGCTGATCGATCCGGCCGGGCTCGGCGGGTTCGGCTGGCTCACCCAGAGCCGGTGACGTCGAGGTCGAGCGAGCGCAGGCCGCGGATGACGAAGCCCGGCTTGTAGACCGGCTCCGCGCGCAGCTCGATCGTCCCGACCCGGTCCAGCAGGGCGGTGAACGACTCCGTCAGCTCGATCCTGGCCAGCGGCGCGCCCAGGCAGAAGTGGATGCCGGCGCCGAAGGAGATGTGCGGGTTGTCCGGACGGCCCAGGTCGAGCCGGTCCGGGTCCTCGAACACCTCGGGGTCCCTGTTGGCCGAGCCGAACAGGCAGGCGACCTCCGAGCCGCGCGGGATCCGCACGCCGTGCACCTCGATGTCCTCCAGCACCCAGCGCTCGAAGAGCTGCAGCGGGGTGTCGTAGCGCAGCAGCTCCTCGACGGCGGTCGGCAGCAGCGAACGGTCGGCGCGCAGCCGGGCCAGCTCGCCCGGGTTCTTCAGCAGGGCCCGCCAGCCGTTGCCGGTGACGTTGACCGTGGCCTCGTGGCCCGCGTTGAGCAGCAGCACGCAGGTGCCGGCCAGCTCGTCGAGGGTCAGCTCGGGGATCGCGGCCAGGGCGCTGACCAGGTCCTCGCCAGGGTTCGCGAGCCGGTCGCGGGCCAGGTCCTTGAGGTAGGACTCGAACTCCTCGGCGGCGCGCACCGCCTGGTGCTGGGTCTCCAGGCTGGGGTTGAGCTCGTACATGCCGCACATGTCGGCCGACCACGGGCGCAGCAGGTGACGGTCCTGCTCGGGGACGCCGAGCATCTCGGCGATGACGGTGACCGGCAGCGGCTCGGCGACCTCGGCGATCAGGTCGCCGCCGCCCTTCTCGACGTAGGCGTCGATCAGGCTCTCGGCGATGGCCCGGACGCGCGGGCGCAGCGACTCGACCATGCGCGGCGTGAACGCCTTGGACACCAGCCGGCGCAGCCTCGTGTGGTCCGGCGGCTCGACCTCCAGCATGCCGTTCCTGCTGACCCGCCAGAAGGCTTCCTGGAACTCCGGCGCGGGCTGCCGGCCGAACTCCTCGTGCGTGGCGACGTGGGTGTAGTCGCGGCCCAGCCGCCGGTCCCTGAGCAGCGCGTTCACGTCCGCGTGCCGGGAGATCAGCCACTGGTTGGACGGCTCGAAGTAGCGGACGGGCGCCTCGCGCCTCAGCTCGTCGTACGCCGGATAGGGGTCGACGACGAAATCCGGATTCCAGGGATCAAAGCGCACCATTTCATCTTATGAGACGGGTTGACCTGCTGAGCTTGCGAATCATGCCCGGGTGTCGGTTATAGTGCCGTCGTAGGTCATGAGTGCCAGCGACAAGCCCCGGCTAGCTGGCCGGCAACCCTCGCGTCCGCGGCGGGGTGCCCCGGGTGAAGACCTGGTCCGTCACGAGGTGTGGCGGGCAAGCGCGGGCTCCGTGGCTGCTCCCAGGGGTCCGACCGACCCGTGAGGAGCTGTGCCGTGTCCACGCTGACGATCTTCAACTCCGTTCCCGCCCAGGCCGCCGCCGAGGGCCCCGCCCCCGCCGCCGTCTCCGGACGGTCGATCCCCGCCGTGCTCGGCGCCGACCTCGAAGTGCCGGTCAAGGGCGGCCGGCTGGTGAGCTACGCCAACCTCGACTACGCGGCCAGCGCCCCCTGTCTTGAGCCGGTCAGCGCCGCCGTCGCCGCCGCGCTCCCGGCCTACTCCAGCGTCCACCGCGGCGCGGGCTACGCCTCCCAGCTCACCACCGCCCGGTACGAGCAGGCCCGCCACACGGTCCGGGCCTTCGTCGGCGCCCGCCCGGACGACGCCGTCATCTTCACCCGCAACACCACCGACGCCACCAACCTGCTGGCCGGCTGCCTGCCCGAGGGCACGACCGTCGTCGTCTTCGACTCCGAGCACCACGCCTCGCTGCTGCCCTGGGAGCGGTCCGTGCGCCTGGCGCCGCCCGCCTTCCCGGGCGAGGCCGTCCGCGCCGCCGACGAGGCGCTGGCCGGGATCGAGGGCCCCAAGCTGCTCGTGGTCACCGCCGCCTCCAACGTCACCGGCGAGCTGTGGCCCATCGCCGCCCTCGCCCACATCGCCCACCGGCACGGCGCCCGGATCCTGGTGGACGCGGCCCAGCTCGTCCCGCACCGCAGGCTCAACCTGACCGCGCTCGACCTGGACTACGTGGCCTTCTCCGGCCACAAGCTGTACGCGCCCTTCGGCGCCGGCGTGCTGGTCGGACGCCGTGACTGGCTGGCGGCGGGCGAGCCGTACCTGAAGGGCGGCGGCGCGGTGCGCTCGGTGGGCGAGACCACCGAGTGGCACGACGACCCCGAGCCCCGCCACGAGGCCGGCACCCCCAACGTGCTCGGCGCCATCGCCCTGGCCGCCGCCTGCGACGCGCTCACCGCCACGGGGTGGACGGAGCTGGTGCGCGAGGAGGAGCGGCTGATCGCCCGGCTGCGTACCGGTCTGGCCTCGATCGACGGGGTGCGCGAGCTGTCGTTGTGGGGCGAGGACCACCCGCGGGTGGGGATCGTGTCGTTCGTCGTGGACGGCTACTCGGCCCGGGAGGTGGCCGAGGCGCTGTCCGGCGAGTACGGCATCGGCGTGCGGGACGGGAAGTTCTGCGCACACCCGTTCGTCCGGCACCTGCTGGGCACCTCCGACGGCGGCTGCGAGGACGGCACCGCCTCTGCGGTCCGCGCCTCCATCGGCATCGGCAGCACGCAGGAGCACGTCGACCGCCTGATCGAGGCCCTGCGCGACCTGGTCAGCCGCTGACGCTCAGCGGTTGGGCGGCTTCTGCTGGTGCGGCTCGTCGGACACCAGGGCGTCGATGTCCCGCATGTCCTCGTCGTTGAGGTGCCCGGGACGCGGCGCGTTGGGCTGCCGCGGCACGTTGGGCTGCTCGGCCTCGCCCGCGGGCCGGGCCGGCGTCGTCGGGCCGCCCTCGGGCCCGACCTGCGTGGCCGGCCCCTCGGTGACGACCGTCGTCGGCTCGGCGCGGCGGGCCGGCCGGTGCGCGGCGAGGTCGTCCTCGGCGAGCTGGCGTTCCCTGCGGCGGCGGTACGTCGAGTGGAAGATGCCGTCGAGCCCGATGCGGCCGCCACCCAGCGCGGCGAGCATCAAGGACAGCGCACCCAGCGCGGCCGGCAGTTCCCATCCCCCGCCTTGCGACAACACCCCATGGCCCGCGTGCACGAAGACGATCGCGCCGATCATGTCGATGAGCAGCAGCAACGCCACCGGCCGGACCAGCAGGCCGAGGATCAGCAGGGCGCCGCCGACCAGTTCGACGATGGCGGCGAAGCCGGCCGACAACTCGGGCATGGGCACGCCCATCTCCCGGAACTGCCCCGCCGCGGCACCGAGCCCGCCCTGCCACTTCTGCCAGCCGTGCGCCACGAAGATCACCCCGAGTACCACCCGGGAGATCAGGGCCGCCACATCAAACAGGACTCTCTTCACAGTGCTTTCTCCCCCCGTTCCCGGTATTGATCCCCATGTCTGGCTTCGGGATGCGTTGCCATACGATTCCTTGACCATCCCCCACGCTGGATCACCCCGTGGGACGGTGGCAGCATGGGCCCTATGACGGAACGCGTGGTCGGGATCGGCGCCGGCGCGAAGGAGCTGGCGACCGAGGACATGATCCTCAACATCGGCCCCCAGCATCCCTCCACGCACGGCGTGCTCAGGCTCCGGCTCACCCTCGACGGCGAGCGCATCGAGGCGGCCGAGCCGATCATCGGCTACATGCACAGGGGCGCGGAGAAGCTGTTCGAGGTCCGCGACTACCGCCAGATCATCATGCTCGCCAACCGGCACGACTGGCTGTCGGGGTTCGCCAACGAGCTGGGCGTCGTGCTGGCCGCCGAACGGCTGCTCGGCATGGAGACGCCGGTCCGGGCCGTGTGGGCGCGTACGCTGCTGGCCGAGCTCAACCGGGTGCTCAACCACCTGATGTTCCTCGGCTCCTACCCCCTCGAACTGGGCGCGATCACCCCCGTCTTCTACGCCTTCAACGAGCGCGAACGCATCCAGGCCGTCATGGAGGAGATCTCCGGCGGGCGCATGCACTACATGTTCAACCGGGTCGGCGGCCTCAAGGAGGACCTGCCGCTCGGCTGGCTCGACCGGGTCGCCGCGGCCGTCGCCGAGACCCGCCGCCGGGTGCCCGACATCGAGGGCCTCATCCTGAACAACGAGATCTTCCTCGCCCGCACCAAGGGCGTCGGCGTGCTGACCCGCGAGCAGATCCTCCAGTACGGCGTCAGCGGGCCCATCGCGCGCGCCTCCGGCGTGGACCTCGACCTGCGGCGCGACGACCCGTACCTGGCCTACGGGGAGCTGCCGGTCACGGTCGTCACCCGGCGCGACGGCGACTGCCACGCCCGGTTCGAGGTGCTGTTCGAGCAGCTCAAGATCTCCCTCGACCTGGCCGACGCGTGCGTCGCCCGGCTGCGCGAGCTGCCTCCCGGGCCCGTCAACCAGCGCCTGCCGAAGGTGCTCAAGGTGCCCGAGGGCCACACGTACGCGTGGACCGAGAACCCGCTCGGCATCAACGGCTACTACCTGGTCTCCAAGGGCGACAAGACGCCGTGGCGGCTCAAGCTGCGCTCGGCGTCGTTCGGCAACGTCCAGGCGCTGCGCGAGCTGCTGCCCGGGAACCTGGTGGCCGACATGATCGCCATTCTGGGCTCGATGTTCTTCGTCGTGGGTGACATCGACAAGTGAGCACTCCCGAACGCGACAAGTACGTCGACTGGCTGCGCGCCCTCAGCCTCATCGTCGTGGTGGTCTGGCACTGGGCGTTCACGATCCTGGAGTGGAAGCCCAGCGGGCCCGAGCCCACCAGCCCGCTCGGCTTCACCTCCGGCTTGTGGATCCTGACCTGGCTGCTCCAGGTGCTGCCGCTGTTCTTCTACGTCGGCGGCCACGTGCACCTGCTGTCCTGGAACCGGGCCCAGGCGCGCGGCGTCGGCATCGGGGCGTTCGTCTGGCGGCGCATCCGCGCGCTGTCGCTGCCCGCGCTGTTCCTGTGCGGTGTGTGGATCTCCGTCGGGGCGATCGTCACCTGGGCGTTCCACGTGGAGTGGATGTGGCGGGTGGTGCTGCTCGTGCTCAGCCCGCTGTGGTTCCTCGGCGTCTACCTGGTGCTGATCGCGCTGCTGCCGGTGGCTCTGTGGCTGCACAAGCGCTACGACGTGCTGGCCCTCATCTGGCTCGGCGGCTCGGCCCTGGTGGTTGACGTCGTGCGCTTCCGCTACGGCTACGAGTGGGCCGGCTGGTTCAACATGATCATCGTCTGGGGGCTGGCCCACCAGGCGGGCTTCTTCTACGACCGGATCGTCGTCCTGCCCCGGCGGTACGACGTCGGCATCCTGTGGACCGGCCTGTTCGCCCTGATCGGCCTGGTCTACTCGGGCATCTACCCGGGCTCGATGGTGGGCGTGCCGGGCGACAAGTGGTCGAACATGGCGCCGCCCACGTTCGTCATCGTCGCCCTGCTGATCTTCCAGATCGGCCTGGTGGAAGTGCTGCGCCCGGCCATGGAACGCGTGCTCGACCGCCCCCGCTGGGCCCGCGCCAACTCCTTCATCAACCGTTACGCCCTGCCGCTGTTCCTGTTCCACACGACCGGCATGGCGATCGCCTTAGGGCTGTCGTGGTGGTTGTTCGGCAACCTCGGCACGAAGATCCCGCCCGACCTGAAGTGGTGGCTGGAACGGCCGATCGCCATCGTCGGGCCGCTGATCTGCACGCTGCCCGTCATCTACCTCTTCGGCCGCCGCCGCTAGTCGGGTTTGCGCTCGTCGGAGTCCTTCGGGATCCGGCAGCAGTGTTCCAGGTACAGGGCCGCGCAGACGAGCACCACGCAGGCCACGAACGACCCGGCCGCCACGAAGAACTCCGAGCGCGGCGTCTCCCGGTCGAAGATCTGCAGCGTGTACGCGGCGAACCCGGCGAACATCCCGGCGAACACCGCCCCCGCGTACGCCGACGCCTTGGCCAGCGCCGCCAGCCGGGCCACCGCCAGCGGCTCGACCGGCTTGGTGTCGGGCTTCCTGGCGATCCTGGCCTTGGTCACCCATCCGCTGTAACCCTCGCCGAGAGCGAGCAGCAGCACGGTCGGGATGGCCGTCCAGGGCATGATGGGCAGGTCGGAGTAGAAATGCCGGACCGCCGCCCAGACGACCAGGGCGACGACGAGCAGGAGAGCGGCCAGCCGGCCGGGATGCGTCGGCTTCAATCGGGCCTCTGCAGCTTCAGGTCGTCACGCAGGCGCACGCCGTGCCGGTCGAGCTCGGCCAGCAGGTCGGCCACCCGGCCCCTGCCCGGCACCGTGGCCTCGGGGTCGATCACCGACCAGGGCACCAGCACGAACGCCCGCTCGTGGGCCCGGGGATGCGGCAACGTCAGCTCGGGGTCGTCGGACACGGTCTCGCCCACGACGATCAGGTCGACGTCGAGCGTACGCGGCCCCCACCGCTCCGCACGCACCCGGCCGAACGCGTTCTCCACGCCCAGCGCCCGCTCCAGCAACGTGCGCGGCGGCAGCGCGGTCTCGGCGACGACGACCGCGTTGAGGTACGGCTCCTGGCCGCCCGGCCCCCCGACCGGGTCGGTCTCGTAGACCGGGGACACCTTGACGAACTCCAGGCCAGGGGCGTCGAACAACGTGTCGATGGCTCCCTGCAACGTCTGGAACCGCTCGCCCAGGTTGCTGCCGAGAGCGAGGACGGCCTTCATGCGCGGCTCCGCTCGATCGTCACGATCACATCGTCGAACGGCAGCGGGATCGGCGCCGCCGGTTTGTGCACACTCACCTCGACCTTGTGCACCAGCTCGCTCGCCAGGCAGACGTCGGCCAGCCGCTGGGCCAGCGTCTCGATCAGCTCGACCGGCTCGCCCTCGACCACCTCGACCAGCGCCTGGGCCAGCTCGCCGTAGTGGACGGTCTTGGTGAGGTCGTCGCCGGCCGCGGCCGGGGCGGTGTCGAGGAACAACGTCGCGTCGATCACGAACTCCTGGCCGAGCTCCCGCTCGGCGGGCAGCACGCCGTGCCTGCCCCTGGCCCGCAGGCCCTTGAGAGCGATGCGGTCAGACCTCAAGCTCGCCCTCCTCGTCCTCGTCGTCGTCTCCCTGGAGCACCGGGGAGCCGTGGTGCATCCACAGCCGCCAGCCCTGCGCGGTGCGGATGTAGACGTTGCTCGCCACCACCTTGCCCGCGGCGAAGCTGGACTCGCCCTCCTCGCCCGCCGTCAGGATGTTCTCCACGCAGGTGAGCACGGCCACGTCGCCCAGCACGGTGGTGTTGACGTCGGTCAGCACGAACTGGATGTAGGTGGTGTTGGCCATGATCAGCGCCCACGACCGCAGCACCTCCGACCGGCCGCTCAGCAACGTCCAGCCGGGATGGACGCAGCTCACCTGGTCGTCGGCGGTGTCCTCGGCCCAGATCTCGGTCATCTTGTCGAGATCGGCGCTCTCGATCGCGGTGTAGAACTCCTCGTTGACCGTCTCGATCGCGGAAGTGTCGACGCTCATGTGCCTGCTCCGGCTCTCTTCCATGCGGCCGCCACGCGCACGGCATCGGCATTGGGACCTACCTCGTGCACGCGCACGCACCAGGCCCCCGCCTGAGCCGCCAGCGCGGTGACCGCCAGCGTTGCGTCGTCGCTCCTGCTGAACGGGCGGGGCGCGCCGTCGGGGCCGGCCAGCAGCCGCCCGAGGAACCGCTTGCGCGAGGCCCCGATCAGCAGCGGGTAGCCCAGCTCGGCGAGCTGCGGGATGCCGGCCAGCAACGCCCAGTTGTGCTCGGCGTTCTTGGCGAAGCCGAGGCCGGGATCGAGCACGATCTGCTCGGGGGACACCCCCTCGGCCAGCACGAGATCGACCCGTTTGCTGAGCTCCTCGCGCACCTCTGTCACGACGTCGGCGTAGACGGCGCGGCTGTCCATGTCATGGCTGTGGCCGCGCCAGTGCATCACCACGTAGGGCGCTCCCGTAGCGGCGACCACGCGCGGCATCTCGGGGTCGGCCAGGCCGCCGCTGACGTCGTTGACGAGCCTGGCGCCCGCCTCGACCGCGGCCCTGGCGACCTCGGCGCGCATCGTGTCGACGCTGACGGCCACGCCCTCGGCGTCGAGCGCCCGGATCACCGGGACGACCCTGGCCAGCTCCTCCTCCAGCGACACCCGCGCGGCGCCGGGACGGGTGGACTCGCCGCCCACGTCGACGATGTCGGCGCCCTCCCGCACCAGGTCGAGCCCGTGCCGGACGGCGGCCTCCTCGTCGAACCACAGGCCGCCGTCGGAGAAGGAGTCGGGGGTCACGTTGACCACGCCCATGACGAGGCACCGCTCCGTACCGCCCGGCACGTTGATGGGCACGCTAGTCATGGGGCAAGCCTAGGCGTTCCCCCACACCTGCCGACATCTCGGGTCCCCAGTTGTGGATAACGATCGTCACCTGCCGAGAATCAGCGCCATCGCCTCGGAGCGGGTCTTGTCGCTGGTACGGAAGTCGCCGCGGACCGCCGACGTGACCGTCTTGGCCCCCGGCTTGCGCACGCCGCGCATCGTCATGCACAGGTGTTCGGCCTCGACCACCACGATGACCCCGCGCGGCTCCAGCACCCGCATGAGGGCGTCGGCGATCTGCGAGGTCATGCGCTCCTGCACCTGCGGACGGCGGGCGAAGACATCGACCAGCCGGGCCAGCTTGGACAGCCCGGTCACCTGGCCGCGCTCGTTGGGGATGTAGCCCACGTGGGCCACCCCGTGGAACGGGACCAGATGGTGCTCGCAGGTCGAGTAGACCTCGATGTCCCTGACCAGCACCATCTCGTCGTGGTCGACGTCGAAGACCTTGTTGAGCACGTCTTCGGGGGTCTGGCCGAGCCCGGAGAACTGCTCGGCCATCGCGCGGGCGACCCTGGCGGGCGTCTCGAGCAGGCCGTCGCGGTCGGGATCCTCGCCGATGCCGTAGAGGATCTCGCGTACGGCCTTCTCGATCCGCCCCAGGTCAACCTCGTGCTGGGTCACGCACTGTCCCCGGACTGGAAGGCGTCCTGGTGGCCGGAGGTGAGCGAGCCGTTGGCCGACTGCTCCTTCGGGGTCAGGATCGGCGGGCGGTCGGAGGGCAGCCGCTTGCCGTAGCCCGCGTACGAGGGCCGGTGCTCCTTGACGACCACCGGGGCGAAGATCTGCAGGACCTGCTCGCGGGAGAGGGTCTCCTTCTCCATGAGCTCCAGCACCAGGTTGTCGAGCACGTCGCGGTATTCGACCAGGATGTCCCAGGCCTGGTCGTGCGCTGTCTCGATCATCCGGCGGACCTCCTCGTCGATGGAGGAGGCGATCTTCTCGGAGTAGTCGCGCTCGTGGCCCATCTCGCGGCCGAGGAACACCTCGGCCTGGCCGGTGCCGAACTTACGGGCGCCGAGCTGCTCGCTCATGCCGTACTCGGTCACCATGCGGCGGGCGACCGCCGTGGCCTTCTCGATGTCGTTGGAGGCGCCGGTGGTGGGCTCGTGGAAGACGAGCTCCTCCGCCGCGCGGCCGCCGAGCAGCATCGCGAGCTGGTCCATCATCTCGGACCTGGTGGCCAGGAACTTGTCCTCCATCGGCAGCGTCATGGTGTAACCGAGCGCGCGGCCGCGGGACAGGATGGTGATCTTGTGGACCGGGTCGGAGTTGGGCAGCGCGTGCGCCACCAGCGCGTGACCGCCTTCGTGGTAGGCGATCATCTTCTTCTCCTTGTCGGACATGACCCGCGACTTGCGCTCGGGCCCTGCCATGACACGGTCGATCGACTCCTCGAGGACCTCCATCGTGATCAGCTTCTGGTCGGCCCGCGCGGTGAGCAGGGCCGCCTCGTTGATCACGTTGGCCAGGTCGGCGCCGGTGAACCCGGGGGTGCGGCGCGCGATGACGTCGAGGTCGACGTCAGGCGCGA
The DNA here is from genome assembly GCF_040298265.1 of Nonomuraea sp. NPDC001636. NCBI lineage: Bacteria > Bacillati > Actinomycetota > Actinomycetes > Streptosporangiales > Streptosporangiaceae > Nonomuraea > Nonomuraea sp. NPDC001636. The sequence continues at coordinate 53,661 of NZ_JBEOZT010000017.1, read as the reverse complement.
ACGGCTTGCCGCGACCGTGGACCTTGAGGATGCCCTTGCGGCCCTCCAGGTCGGGACGGTCGACCGTGACCTGCCGGTCGAAACGGCCCGGACGCAGCAGCGCCGGGTCGAGGATGTCGGGCCGGTTGGTCGCGGCGATGAGGATGACGCCGCCCTTGACGTCGAAGCCGTCCATCTCGACGAGCAGCTGGTTGAGGGTCTGCTCGCGCTCGTCGTGACCGCCGCCCAGGCCGGCGCCGCGGTGGCGGCCGACGGCGTCGATCTCGTCGATGAAGATGATCGCCGGGGCGTTGGCCTTGGCCTGCTCGAACAGGTCGCGCACGCGGGAGGCGCCGACGCCGACGAACATCTCGACGAAGTCGGAGCCGGAGATCGAGTAGAAGGGCACGCCCGCCTCGCCCGCGACCGCGCGGGCCAGCAGGGTCTTGCCGGTGCCGGGCGGGCCGTAGAGCAGCACGCCCTTGGGGATCTTCGCGCCGATCGCCTGGAACTTGGCCGGGGCCTGCAAGAACTCCTTGATCTCCTGGAGCTCCTCGATGGCCTCGTCGGCGCCGGCGACGTCGGCGAACGTGGTCTTGGGGGTGTCTTTGGTGATGAGCTTGGCCTTCGACTTGCCGAAGTTCATCACCCGGGAGCCGCCGCCCTGCATCTGGTTCATGATGAACAGGAAGATCAGCACGATGATGACGATCGGCAGGAAGCTCACCAGGATGCTGAGCAGGAAGTTCTCCTGGGGCACCTCGGTGGTGAAGCTCTTCGTCTTGTTGGCGTCGACCTGGGCCTGCAGCTCGTCGGTCAGCTTCGCGCCGTAACCGCTGACCCAGTTGGACTGGATCAGCTTCGCCGGGGCGTCACCCGGCCGGACGACGATCGGCTTGATGAGGGTGAGCTCGACCCGATTGTCCTTGTCGACGACCTTGGCGCTGGTGAAATTGCCGGCGCGAATCTGCTGGAGGACCGTGGACGTGTCGGCCTGCTTGAAATTGCCCCCGCCGCTCCAGAGCTGGGTGACGAGCAGGAGCAGCACGACGATGCCCAGGATCCACAGCAGTGGCCCACGTGTAAATCGCTTGAGATCCATCCGATGCGGAACCCCTTGCGGGCCCGTCCCTTCCTGACCATGGCCTGGAACCCCGGGCTGGCCCGGGGCCGCGGCATCCGACACCGCGACTTCTGACTACCCGAAGGGGACTTGCGGTCACCCTTCCGGAGTCTGAAGGTACACCGGCACGGCGCACGGAGGGACCCGCCCGCTACACCGGTCTTGCCCTATCAACGTACGTCACGTTGCGCGATGTTCCCGGCCATGGCCGGGATTACTACTTATAAACGTGCGGGGCGAGCGTTCCGATGAACGGCAAATTGCGGTAGCGCTCCGCGTAGTCGAGCCCGTAGCCGATGACGAACTCGTTGGGAATGTCGAAGCCGACGTATTTCACGTCGATCGGCACCTTCACCGCGTCCGGCTTGCGCAGGGCGGCACAGATCTCCAACGACGCCGGATTGCGTGACTTCAGGTTTTCCAGCAGCCAGTGGAGGGTCAGGCCCGAGTCGATGATGTCCTCGACGATGAGGACGTGGCGGTTCAAGATGTCGGTGTCGAGGTCCTTCAGCACCCGCACGACGCCGGAGGACTTGGTGCCCGCGCCGTAGGACGACACCGCCATCCAGTCCATCTGCACCGGCACGTGCAGGGCTCTGGCCAGGTCGGCCATCACCATGACCGCGCCCTTCAGCACGCCCACGAGCAGGACGTCCTTGCCCGCGTAGTCCTCGTCGATGCGCCCGGCAAGCTCTTTGATCTTGGCCTGGAGGTCGTCCTCGGGGATGAGGACCTTCTCCAGGTCTTTGCCCATGTCGGCAGCGTCCACCTGTGGTTCCTTAAACGATGGGACTGATGGCGAGTATCAGGGTGCCATACCGCCGAACTGCGGACAGACCTCCGGGTAGATCCACCGCCTTCTGCCCGTGCCATTGCGTGACCAGCCGATCGACCGCCAGCACGTGGGTGGCGGAAAGCGCGCCGGAGGGCGTGCCCGCCGCGATGGCCGCGCGCCGCAGCACTCTGCGGCGCACGGCGTCGGGCAGTTTCTCCAACTCGGGTACGGACAGCACGACGGACTCTCCGATATCGCTAAGAGCGCAATTCGGGAACGCCGATTCGGCCCACTCGTCGAGGGCGTCGGCGTCCTCCCGCGCCATTCCGGCGGTCCGCGCGAGCGCCTCGGCCACCCCCGGGCCGAGTTCCTCGTCGAGCATCGGCAGGATCCGCTTCCTGACGCGGACTCGGGTGTAGCGGGGATCGTCGTTGTGCGGGTCGTCCCAGGGGACGAGGGACATGGCCGCGCAGGCGGCGACCGTCGTGGCCCTGGACAGGCCGAGGAAGGGCCGGCGGTAGCGGCCCGCGCGGGCGGCCATGCCGGAGATCGAGCGCAGGCCGCTCCCCCTGGCCAGGCCCAGCAGGACGGTCTCGGCCTGGTCGTCGCGGGTGTGGCCGAGCAGGACGGCGGCGGCCCCCAGGCGGTCGGCCGCCTCGGCCAGCGCGGCGTATCTGGCCTCCCGGGCGGCGGCCTCGGGACCGCCGTCGGTGCCGACGGTGACGGTGAGCACCTCGGCCGGGGTCAGACCGAGATCGGCGGCGATGCCGGCGACCTGCCGGGCGCGGTCGGCCGAGCCCGGCTGGAGCTGGTGGTCGACCGTGACCAGGCCCGCGCGCAGGCCGGAGCGGGGCGCGACGAAGGCCAGCGCCGCCGCCAGGGCCAGCGAGTCGGCGCCGCCGCTGCACGCGGCCAGGACCAGCGCGCCGGTGCCGGCGAGGTCGGTCAGCGCCTCGCGGACGGCCCGGCGCACGTCGGCGACGGCTGGACGGGGACCCACAGGAGCCATTGTCCCGGCTGTGGGAACCGGCCGCACGTCACGACGGCCGGGAAGGGACGTCAGGCGGGAAGGGCCGGGGTGCCGATGACGCGGTGGATCCAGGCGTCGGGGTCGGCGATCTCGGGGGTGGTGGGCAGAGTCTCCGGGGAGGTCCAGACCTTGTTGAAGCCGTCCATGCCGACCCGGTCGACCACCTTGCGGACGAACGCGGAGCCCTCGGCGTACTGCTTCATCTTGACCTCGATGCCCAGCAGGCGCCGCACGGTGCGGTCGAGCCGGGAGCCGCCCTCGCGGCGCTGGGCGAACTTGGCGCGGATCTCCGAGACCGACGGGACCACCGAGGGGCCCACGGCGTCCATGACGAAGTCGCCATGGCCTTCCACCAGGGTCATCACGGCCGTCAGGCGGTCGAGGATCTCCTTCTGGGCGGGCGACTGGATGGCGTCGATCAGGTTGCCCTCGCCGCCCCTGACCACGTCGGCCACCGTGTCGGCGGCGTTGCGCAGGCGGTCGAGGAGGGTGGGCAGGTCGAGGTCGGAGGCGAGCAGGAACTCGGTCATCTGCGACCTGACGTATTCGCGCAGCCAGGTGACGCCGGTGAACTGCACGCGGTGGGTCTCCTCGTGGAGGCACACCCACAGGCGGAAGTCGCGGGGCACGACGTTCATCTCGCGCTCGGCGTGGACGATGTTGGGCGCCACGAGCGTCAGGCGGCCGGTCGCCTCCTGGCCGGTCGGGTCGGGCGGCAGGAACAGCTCGTACTGGCCGAGCACCCGGGAGGCGAGGAAGGCGAGGACGGCCCCGACCTCGACGCCGGTGATGCGCGAGCCCACCGCGGTGACGATGGCGGGCGGCGGGTTGTCTCCGCCGCCCATGCGCTGGGTCAGCGGTTCGAGGACCACGCGGAAGCCCTCCACGTTGGCCTTGATCCAGCCCGGCCGGTCGACGATGGTCGCGGGCTGCGGCGCGGTCTCGGTGTGGATCTTCGTGAACTCGCGCACGTGGCCCTCGGCCTCACGTGACAGCGTGCGGAGCTCGGCGACGGCCTGCCTGGCCTCCTCCTTGCTCACCTGAGGACCGGGGCGCACCAGGCGCGTGCCGGTCGTGACGGCCAGATCCCAGTCGATCACCTGCATGACGTCCACCGTACGTTGTTCTCGTCACGCCTGCGAAGAAGCGGCGGTCAGGATCGCGCGACGATCGCGGCGAGCCTGTCGAGCACGGGTTCGGCGTTCACCGGCACGTCGTCGGCCAGGAAGGCGAAGGTGACCAGCCGGCCGTCTTTGGTGGTGGCCAGACCGGCCAGGGTGTTGACGTTGTTGAGCGTGCCGGTCTTGGCGCGGACGAGGCCGACCTGGCCCTTGCTGTCGGCGCGGGTGAAGCGCTTGCCGTTGCCCAGCGTGCCGGAGAAGCCGGCGATCGGCATGCCCGAGTCGACGGCCCGCAGCTCGGGATGCGCGGCCGAGCCGGCGATGGCGATGATCCTGGCCATGGCGTCGGCGCTGACCCGGTTGCGGATGGACAGGCCGCTGCCGTCGGCGACGCTGACGCCCTTGGTCACGCCGAGCCGCCGCATGACCCCGATCACCGCCTCCGCGGCCCCCGCGAACGACGCCTCCTTGCCCTCCTTGATGGCGACGTGCCTGGCCAGGGCCTCGGCCATGTCGTTGTCGCTGTGGGTCAGGGTGTGCTCGACCAGGGCGTACAGGGGGGCGGAGTCGACCTTGCCCAGCTCGGCGGCGCCCGCCGCGGCCCGCTCCTGGCGGACGTCCTTGGAGACGGTGACGCCGTACCTGGGCAGCAGCCGGGCGAAGGCGGCGGCGGCGTACGCGGCCGGGTCGGGCACGCGGGGCCGGGCGCCGGGGCGCTGGCGTCCCTCGTCCATGGCCAGGGCGTGGACGGGGGCCGCCTCGCCGTCGGGCACGTAGTTGGGCTTCCAGCCGGGCGCGATGTCCGGCCCGGTGAACAGGCTGTCGTCGTAGGAGAGCGTGACCTTCCTGACGCCCTTGGCCTTCAGCGCGGCGGCGGTCCGGGCGGCCAGGGTGGCGAGGGTGGCCTGCTTGGGGTAGCCGAGCCTGGCCGACGGCCCGGCGAGCAGCGGGTCGCCGCCGCCCACCAGGACGATCGCGCCGGGCGCGCGGCCCTGGACGACACGGGTGGAGAAGCGGGTGTCGGGGCCGAGCGAGGCGAGCGCCGCCGTGGTCGTGACGACCTTGTTCGTGGAGGCCGGGGTGATGCCCGTGTCGGGGTTGGAGGCGAAGATCCGGGCGCCGGTGGCGGCGTCGAGCACGACCGCGCCCACCCGGCCGCCGAGTGCTTTGTCACCCAGCGCGTCGGTGAGCTGGCGGGTCAAAGTACTCTTAGTCGGGAGAGGTCCGTCCCCTGACGTCGCCGAAAGCTGGGCCAGCACAGGCCCCGAGGTGACCACGGGGGCGGGGGGGATTCCCCGGGGAGACGCCGTCGGCCCGATCGGTGACGGCTGCCTCGTCAGCGCGCTCAGGTTGAAGTCGCTGGTCATGGCGTAGACGCCGATGACGATCGTGACGATCTGAAGCACGGCGAGAGTGGCCAGCATCATCGAACGCTCGTGCCGCGCCACGTCGCCTGACCTCTCTCCTGGTGTTCGCCTACGAGACATTAACGCCCAGCCGGGACTTCCCGGGGGCCTTGAGCGGAGGAACCGCGGTGGAGTTCGACGTTGTCGTTGAGATTCCCAAGGGGCAACGGAACAAGTACGAAGTGGACCACGAGACCGGAAAGATCAGGCTTGACCGGCTCCTGTTCACCTCCACGCAGTACCCCGCCGACTACGGCTTCATCGAGCACACCCTCGGCGAGGACGGCGACCCGCTCGACGCGCTGGTGCTGCTCCAGGAGCCGACGTTCCCGGGGTGCTACATCACCTGCCGCGCGGTCGGCATGTTCCGGATGACCGACGAGAAGGGCGGCGACGACAAGGTCCTGTGCGTGCCCTCGACCGACCCCCGGATGCACCACATCCAGGACATCCACCACGTGTCGGAGTTCGACCGGCTGGAGATCCAGCACTTCTTCGAGGTCTACAAGGACCTTGAGCCCGGCAAGTCCGTCGAGGGCGCCAACTGGGTCGGGCGCATCGAGGCCGAGGCCGAGATCGAGCGCTCGTTCCACCGGGCCAAGGACGCGGGTCACCACTGATCCTCACTGGGGCCTGGTGGCGCCCACCAGGTCCCCTCTCCAGATCGGGGCGACCCGCACCACGTCGCCGGTCTGGGGCGCGTGCACCATCTGGCCCTGTCCGACGTAGATGCCCACGTGGTGGATCGTGCCGGGGTCGTCGGTGATGCGGCCGAAGAACAGCAGGTCGCCGCGGCGGAGCTGGTCCAGCGGCACGTGCGGGCCGGACGTCCACTGGGTTCCGGTCCAGTGGTCCAGGCGCACGCCCACCTGCTCCCAGGCGCGCATGACCAGGCCGGAGCAGTCGTAGGTGTCGGGGCCCGCGGCGGCCCACACGTACGGCTTGCCGAGCTGGGTCAGCGCCCAGTTGGCGGCCAGGTTGCCGCCCGCCGAGCCCGCCGCCAGGCCGGCCGCCGACAGGGCCAGGGCCCGCCGTCTGGCCAGCAGCTCGGCGTGGCTGCGGGCGGCGTTCACCCGATGCTGGAGCTGCCGCCGCTCCACCCGGAGGGTGCGCGTCTCGCGGCGCTGCCGGGCGACGGCCGCCTCCGCGGCCAGCTTCGCCCGCCGGGCGCGCTCCGAGGCGGCCTGCCGGGCGTCGTAGGCGTTCCGCGCCTGCGTCCGGAGGATGGCGGCGACCTCCTGGGCGTCGCGCATCCTGCGCAGGATCTGGGCCCGCTCGTCGCCGAGCTGGCCGAGCACGCTCGCCCGGTGCAGGAACCCGTCGACGCCGCCCTCGTCGATCAGCATGCCGACGATCGGGTCCAGCGCCGTCATCCCGCCGTAGCTCTGCGCGGCGAGCAGCGCGACGGCCTGCCGGGCGCGCTCGGCCTCGGCGTCGGCCGCCGCCTGACGCGCCTGGGCCTGCGCGTACGACTGCTCGGCCTGCCGCAGCCGGACCAGCTCGCCGTTGTACGCCTCCACCTGCCGTTCCACGGCCGCGGCCAGCTCGTCGAGCCTGGACTGGGCCACGGCCAGCCCGGCGCTGGCCACCCCCAGCTCCTTCGAGCGCTCGCGGGCGGCCGCGCGCGCCTTCTTGACGTCCTTGGCCGACGGCATGGGGTCGGCCAGCACCGGCGAGCCCGGAGTGAGCGGACACAGGGTGGCCAGCAGGACGCACGCCAGGAGCCCAGCCCGAAATGCGCGCATAGGTCCCCCCGGAAACAGATGGTTACTCTATGCACACAGTTCCCAGCGCTTTCATGCACGTAACGTCATCACCGCAGGCGGAAGAGCCGTTCTATCCACGGACGCATTCCGGTGACCACCGGCCGGGCGGCCCGCGGGTAGGTGAAGACGGGGGTCTGGACGCCGTACGCGGCGTGCAGTTCGGCGGCCTTGCACCAGTCGGCGGTCACGCGGGCCGCGGCCCACGCCGCCGCGATGGCCGGTCTGGCCTCCGGATGGCGGTCGTAGGTCTGGAAGAGGGTCATCGCGGCGTCGGCGGCGGCGTGACCGTCGCCCGGGTAGGCGGTGCCGGCCAGGTAGGGGGCGGTGACCCGGCCGCCGTGGCAGGTGTCGAGCACCCAGGTCCAGTTGGCCGTCACCAGCCCGAGCACGGGCTCGGGGACGTCGGCGGCGGCGGCGTACATGCGGTCCTGGCGGGGGCCGGTCAGGCGGCGGGCGTCCCACAACCAGTCGAGCTCGTCCGGCTGCGGGCCGCCGGCCAGCCAGGACAGCACCGCCAGCCCGCGCGCGGTGCGCAGGCGGCACAGGTCGAGCACGTGGCGCAGCATGCGGGGGCCGCGGTCGAGCCAGGTCGGCCAGTCGACGCGGTGCCCCCTCGGCACCAGCTCGGCCACCCGCCCCGGGACGGGCATCGGGCAGACCCGGCGCCCCAGATGCGGATCCTGACGCACCTCGAACGCCTCCACGCCCCGCTCGGCGACCCGGTCCTGGCGCACCTCCAGAACCTGCACGGCCCCCTCGGCGAGCCCGACGTGGTGCGGCTCCCGCGCTTCCACGGGGTGCTCAGCCGCTCTCGACGGGGGTGACGGGCTCCTCGGTGGGGGTGTGCGTGGGGGCGGGCGTCGCCGTCTCCGAGGGCGTGGTGGTCGGCGCGGGCGTCTCGGTGGGCGTCGGGGCGGGGGTGGGGGTCGGCACCGGCGGGGTCCGGGTGGGCGGGCGCGTGCCGGGTTCGCCGTGCGGCGGACGGCCCGGCTCACCGTGCGGCGGATGCCCCGGGTGGCCGGTACGGCCGGGCAGGCCGGGCTGGCCGGGCTGGCCGTACGTCGGCTCGCCGGGGTCCTCGCCCGGCGGGTCGGTCTGGGGCGGGCCGTCGGGCGTCGGCCGCGGCTCGCCGGGCGCGGATTCGGCGGGCGGCGAGCTCGCATACGTGGGCACGAGGACGGCCGGCGGCACCGGCGTCGTCGAGCCGAGCATGCCGAACGGCTCGGGCGCGGCGCTGTCGAGGATGGGCTCTACGGTCAACTGGGCGTCCTGCGGGTCGGGTTGCCAGGGCAGTCTGATGCCGGGCGGCTCGCCGGTGGCGGGGAACGCGGCCGTCGCCACCCCGGCGAGACCGCCGTTGTCCTTGCCGAACTGGTTGAAGATCACTGCTATCGCCACCACGGTCGCGACCGCCGCCAGCGCGCCCGCCACCGCCTGAGGCCACCTTCGAGCCGCCGTCTGCGTGGGAACGGGAAATCCGGCGGCGTCCAGGGCGGCCGTGCGCCGGGCGACGTAGCGGCGGTAGGGCAGCAGCTCGGGGTCGGCGAAGCAGCTCATGACCCTGATGCGCAGGGCCTCGGGGAGCGCGGCGGCGGGCAGCAGGCCGAAGACCTTGGCCGCCGAGGCCTGGCGGGCGCGGTGGGGGGCGCAGACCTCGCAGCGGGCGACGTGCCCGACCAGGTGCTCGCGCATCTCCCTGGTGAGGTCGCCGGTGAAGCCGGCCAGGATCCGGGCCCGGCGCGGGCAGTCGTAGGGGCCCTTGCGCGCCAGGATCTCGGCGGTGACGGCGTCGGTGAGACGATCGCGCGCCTGCTCCCTGGCCTGCTCGACCTGGCGCGGCGGGATCGCGAGCACCTGGGACAGCTCGGCGGTGTCCAGCTCGTGCCTGGTCGCCAGCTCCAGCACCTCGCGGTCGGCGACGGGCAGGCTCACGACCGCGTTCCAGGCCATGAGCCGCAGGTCGGCGTCGGCGGGGTCGTCCAGCGGCGGAGCCTCTGCCAGGACCTCGTCGGCTCCGGGCGGCGCGGCCATCCGGCGGCGCAGGCATTCCTGCCGGGCCAGGGCGAGCAGCCAGACCCTGAACCTGTCCGGCTGGGCCAGCGCGCCCGCGTGCGCCTCGGCGGCGATCAGCGTGTCACGCAGGGCCACCTGGGCGCTGTCGGTGTCGAGGAGAAGGGACCAGCAGTAGCGGTAGACGCTCTCCGCGTGCGTGTCGTAGAGCGCGGCGAGGGCTCCCGGGTCGCGGGTGCGGAGTGCCTCCACCAGGACGCGGTCATTCATGTGACCGAAGGTAATGGATCGGTAACTAGTAGTTCTACCGGTTCCGCCGCTTCTACCGCGACCCCGCCAATTTCCCAAGCAATTTGTTCGGACTAATCCCGATTATTGCTTTACCTGTCCCATGGCCTCGCTCCCCCGGTCCACCGCGAACGGCTCGGAGGTGGGCTTGACCGTGTGCACCGGGAGCGCGCCGCCCATCGCCAGGTCCTCGTAGGGACGGCCGGTCGAGCCCCAGGTCCGGGCGGTGACGTCGGTCTTGACGACCTTGCTGTCCTTGGGCAGTCCGGCCACGGTGAGGATGAACCTGGGCGGGCTGCCGGCCTTGACGTCGTCCACGAACGTGCTGCCGCCGCCGAGCAGTTTGCCGGTCGCGTCGCGCAGCAACGCGTTCACCACCAGGCTGCTCGCCGGCAATTGATACGGATTCCCGACATAGCCGGTAATAAGGTAAGAGCCGTCCTTTTGGCGCATTGTCTGGACGCGCGTGATCGGGAACGACTGGAACGACGACGGGATGCGCGCGGCGGACCGCCACTGCGCCGGACGGTACTGGATGGTCACCTTCACCGGCTTCTCGGCGGCGGACGCCTGGCCGGTGAAGGCCAGGGAGCCGCCCGGCGGCACGGCGTCGAGCGGCTGGTCCATCCGCACCACCTCGGTGCCGGCGGCGTCGCGGCCCACGATGGTGGCCACCACATGCTCGCCGAAGTGCCACGGATTGGCGTTGGTGAGCACGCCCGCCCAGTTGACGGCGTAACCGTCGGTGGACTTGGCGATGTTCGAGACCTGCTCCTTGAGAACGAGCGGCTTGAGCGATTGGGCTGGCTGGTCCTCACTTGAACAACCGGCGAGGCAGATCGCCCCGAGTGCGAGGAGGCTGACGGTTCGGCTACGCGGGATCACTTTGCCGTGATAACCCGTGCATGGGCACGGCTGGCAGATGACACGCGCCGGGCGTACCAACTCTTTAACGCCTCCGGACGACCCTCGTCTCGTCCCACACCGGCTCGGACGACTCGTAGACCGTGCCGTCGGAGCCGAAGACCAGGAAACGGTCGAAGTCGGCGGCGAACCAGCGGTCGTGGGTGACCGCCATGACCGTGCCGTCGAACGCGTCGAGGCCCACCTGCAGCGCCTCGGCGCTGGCCAGGTCGAGGTTGTCGGTCGGCTCGTCGAGCAGGAGCAGCGTGGCGCCCGACAGCTCCAGGAGCAGGATCTGCAGCCGCGCCTGCTGGCCTCCGGACAGCGTGTCGAACCGCTGCTCGGCGATCAGCCCGGCCAGCTCGTAGCGGGCCAGCGTCTTCATGGCCTCGTTCTTGAGCTTGGCGTGCTCGCTCATCACGATCTCGACCGGGGTGCGGCCGAGCAGGTCGGGCCTGGAGTGGGTCTGGGCGAAGTGCCCCGGGACGACCCGGGCGCCGAGCCTGGCCACGCCGGTGTGCGCGACGGGCTCGCCGGCCACCAGGCGCAGGAAGTGGGACTTGCCCGAGCCGTTGGAGCCGAGGACGGCGACCCGCTCGCCGTACCAGATCTCCAGGTCGAACGGGCGCATCAGGCCGGTCAGCTCCAGGCCCTCGCAGATGACCGCGCGCTTGCCGGTGCGGCCGCCGCGCAGGCGCATCTTGATGTTCTGGTCGGCGGGGGCCTGCTCGGGCGGGCCCGCCTCGACGAACCTGCGCAGCCGGGTCTGGGCCGCGTGGTAGGGGGCGGCCATGCCGTCGTTGTACCTGGCCTTGTTCTTCAGCATGTTGACCAGGGCCTTGAGCTTGGCGTGCTCTTCGTCCCAGCGCCTGCGCAGCTCGTCGAGCCGCTCGTTGCGGGCCTTGCGGGCCTCGGCGTAGCCGGCGAAGCCGCCGCCGTGGATCCAGATGTTGCCCGACTCGACCGTGACGATGCGGTCGGCGGCGTTGGCGAGGAGCTGGCGGTCGTGGCTGACCAGCAGCACGGTCTTGGACGTCTCGCGCAGCTGCTGCTCCAGCCACTCCTTGCCGGGCACGTCGAGGTAGTTGTCGGGCTCGTCGAGCAGCAGGGTCTGGTCGGGGCCACGCAGCAGCGCCTCCAGGACGAGCCGCTTCTGCTCGCCGCCGGACAGGGTGGCCGCGTCGCGGTACTTCACCCGGTCGAACGGCACGCCGAGGGCCGAGACCGTGCAGGTGTCCCAGAGCACCTCGATGTCGTAGCCGCCGGCGTCGGTGTAGTCGCTGATGGCCTGCGCGTAGCGCATCTGCGCCTTCTCGTCGTCGCGCTCCATCATCACCAGCTCGGCCGCGTCGAGCCGCTCGGCCGCCTGCCGCACGGCCGGCGGGGCGACGCCGAGCAGCAGGTCGCGCACGTTGCTCCCGTCGCGCACGTTGCCGATGAACTGGCGCATCACGCCCAGCCCGCCGGAGCTGGTGACGCTGCCCTCGACGGGCTCCAGGTCGCCCGCGACCAGGCGCATGAGGGTGGTCTTGCCCGCGCCGTTGGGCCCGACGAGCGCCGCCTTGACACCGTCGCCGATCCGGAAGGAGACGTCGTTGAGCAGTGGCCTGCCGTCGGGCAGCACGTACGTCAGATGTCCTACTTCAACGTGGCCCATCCGGGCAGGCTACCGGCCGCCCGCGACCACCGGCACCCGGTTTTCGGCCGGTGAACCGGGGGCCCTGGACAGCAAGTGATCTAATGACTAGAACTGTACGGGACTCCCCCAGCCCCTAGGAACCGGTGATGACGCGATTCCGCTCCTCCCTCGTCCCCCTCGCCGTCGCCCTGCTCGGCCTGGTCGCCGTCCCGCAGCAGGCGTGGGCCGCGCCGCCCAAGCCGGTGCCACCGTCGGCCGGCGTGACGCGGGAACCGTCCGGGCCGGTCTCGGCGTGCGCGCCCACCGTGCGCGGCGCGTCCGTGGACGCCCGGCTGACCAGCCTGTTCACCTCGTACGGCAACGACAACAGCCGCCTGGACGACTGGACGGGAGCCGACGGCACCTACTCGCTCAAGCTGCCGAACGGCCGTGAGCTGTGGGTGTTCTCCGACACCTTCCTCGGCCGGGTCGACGCCGACGGCTCCCGGCCGCCCGTCGTCGAGGAGGGCGGCAGCACCGTCTTCCTGAACAACTCCTTCGCCGTCGAGCGGGACGGGCGGCTGTCCACCGTCCACGACGGCACGGCCGCGAAGCCGGAGGCCGTGATGCCGCCGCGCGACGACAAGCACTGGTTCTGGGCCGGGGACGCCACGCTGGCCGGCGGCCTGGTCGAGGTCACCTACCAGGAGTACGAGCGGTTCGGCCCCGGCGCGTGGGACTGGCGCTGGCACCGCAACGTGGTGGCCAGGTTCGCACCCGGCCGGCTCGACCAGCCGGTCAGCGTGCACGACCTGCCCTCGGGCCACGGCGTCTCCTGGGCCTCCGGCCTGCTGAAGGACGGCGGCTACACCTACGTGTACGGCGTCGAGGACCTCGGCTCGGCCAAGTACATGCACCTCGCCCGGGTCAGGGGCCAGAGCCTGCTGGGCACGTGGGAGTTCCGCACGGCCGACGGCTCGTGGTCGCCGGACGAGACCGACTCGGCCCGGATCATGGGCGGGGTGGCGAACGAGTACAGCGTCACCAAGGTCGGATCCGGATATGTCCTGATCACGCATGACACCACCGAGGTGCTCAGCCCCAACATCGTGGCCTACTCCTCCTGCTCGCCCACCGGCCCCTTCACCGGCAAGCAGCACGTCTACACCACCCCCGAGACCAGCGGGAACGTCTTCACCTACAACGCCCACGCCCATCCCGACGTCGCCGGGACCGGCCTGGTGGTCTCCTACAACGTCAACAGCTTCGTCAACACCGACCACTACCGGGACGTGTCCATCTACCGGCCCAGGTTCCTGGATGTGACGTTCGGGTGAGGCGCAACTGGGCGGCGCGCCTGCGCCACCTCACCCTCGACGGGCTGCGGGCGGTCACGCTGGAGAACGAACGGCTGCGCGTGACCGTCCTGCCGGACAAGGGCGGTGACGTGGTGGAGTTCCTGCACAAGCCCACCGACACCGACTTCGTCTGGCTCTCCCCGCAGGGCCTGCGCGACCCGCGTGACCACCGTCACGGCGCGGCCGACGACGTCGCCCAGTTCGTCGACCACTACGAGGGCGGCTGGCAGGAGGTCTTCCCCAACGGCGGCGCGCCGAGCGAGTACCGGGGCGCGCGCCTGGCCCAGCACGGCGAGGTCGCCGGGCTGCCGTGGTCGTGCGAGGTGGTGGCCGACTGCGAGGAGGAGGTCGCGGTGCGGCTCACCGTGCGGACCCGGCGGCTGCCGTACCGGGTGGAGAAGGTGTTCCGGCTCCGGGCGGGCACGGCCGCGCTGGAGGTCGAGGGACGCGTGACCAACGAGGCGGACCTCGCGCTGCACGCGATGTGGGGCCAGCACATCGTGTTCGGGGCGCCGTTCCTGCGGGCGGGCGCGCGGATCCGGCTGCCGGAAGGCGTGCGGGTGATCCCGCACGCGACGCCGATCGGCCCGTCCGGGCGCCGGGTGCGGGCCGGCGGGCCGTGGCGGTGGCCGGTGGTGCCCGCCGACGGGGGCGGGGAGACGGACCTGAGCGTGGTGCCCGAGCGGGGCGGGCCGAGCGACATCGTGTACCTCACGGGTTTCCCTGAGGGTTGGTACGAAATTTCAGGGGATATCGGTATCCGGGTGGAGTGGGATGCGGCGCTCCTCCCCTACCTGTGGATGTGGCAGGAGCTCGGCGCGTCCACCGGCTACCCCTGGTGGGGACGGGCCTGCACGCTGGGGCTCGAACCGTTCGCCGGCATGCCGACCGACGGCCTGGCCGCCGCCGTGGCCAACGGCAGCGCCCTGTCACTCGGACCGCAGGAGACCAAGGTGTCGAGATGGCGCGCGGAGGTGCTGGCGTGAGTGAGTTTTCCGGCAAGGTGGCGCTGGTCACCGGCGGATCGATGGGCATCGGGCGGGCGGTGGTCGACCGGCTGGCCGACGGCGGCGCGAACGTGGTGTTCTGCGGCGCGGACCAGGACGCGGCGCTCGACAGCGAGCACGTCACCGGCGTCGTGGCCGACGTGCGCCGGGCCGGCGACCTGCGCGACCTCGTGGACCTGGCCGTGACCAGGTACGGCGGCCTCGACGTCGTCGTCACCTGCGCCGGCGTCCAGCGGTACGGCACGGTCGAGGACACCCCGGAGGAGGTGTGGGACGAGGTCATGGACGTCAACCTCAAGGGCGTCTACCTCACCTGCAAGGCCGCCGTGCCGAGGCTCAGGGAACGCGGCGGCGGCTCGATCGTGGTCATGTCGTCGGTGCAGGCGTTCTCCTCGCAGGCGCAGGTGGCCGCCTACACCGCGAGCAAGGCCGCCCTGAACGGCCTGACCAGGGCCATGGCGCTCGACCACGCGGCCGACGGCATCCGGGTCAACGTGGTCTGCCCCGGCTCGGTGGACACCCCCATGCTGCGCTGGGCGGCCGACCTGTGGCGGGGCGACCTGTCGCAGGAGGAGCAGGTCGAGCAGTGGGGGAAGGCCCATCCGCTGGGCCGCGTGGGCCGCGCCGAGGAGGTGGCCGAGCTGGTGGCGTTCCTGGCGGGGCCGCGTTCGTCGTTCATCACCGGGGCCGAGCACCGCGTGGACGGCGGCCTGCTGGCCCGGAACCCGGCGGCGCTCCCCGACTAGGTCGAGTAAGTCCCCAGTCGCCTCCCGAACCTGGCAATCGTTGCGTCAATGCGGCGAAGTGCCAGGTGGTGAGCCTGGTAACCAAGGTCTCTGCGTGTATTCGAGGGTGGGTCCCGAGCCCCCTCACAGCACGCTTGGTACGGGTTCCGAAACGACTCACCGATCTAGGAGAGACCTGTGAGGCTCACCAAGAAGGCCGCCGGCTTCATCGCCGCGGCCGCGCTGTTCACCGTGGTCGTCCCGGCTGCCGCGGCTGAGGCCAGCCCACGCTCGACGTGCTACGGCGGCCGCGTCTGCCTGTACGCCGGTTTCGACTACAACCGGGGCCAGAGCGACCACTGGCGCGACTTCACCGCCGACGACTCCGACCTGGCCGACAACAACTGGCTGAACTGGGACTTCAGCAACACCTGGCACAGCATGGACAACGAGACCAGCTCCGTCAGGAACCGGATCGGCTGCAGCGCCACCCTCTGGCAGCATGCCGACTACACCGGTGCGCACAGCACCTTCACCCACAACTCCAACGACGGTTACCTGTCGAACAACGCCATCGGCAACAACCGCACCAGCTCGATCGACATCTGGTGCCGCTGAGAAATAACGGGAGTGCCGGTTTCCGGGCTTGGCCGCCGGAAACCGGCTGTCGCGGCCTCCTCGCGGGCGCGCTGCTGCTGTCCGTCGCGGCCTGCGCCGCCGGCGAGCCCGTGCAAGAGCGGCCCCCGGCGGGCGTGACCTCGGTGTCGCAGCTCGTGTTGCCGTTCGACGCCTACAAGCCGACTCCCGAGCAGCAGGCCGTCCTGGGCAATGCCCACAACCACCTGGTCGTGCGGTGCATGAGCCGCCGCGGCCTCACCGTCACCCCACCCGCGGAGGACGCCGCCGAGCTGGCGGCGATCGACCCGGGCAACTCCCGCCGCTACGGCGTCGTGGACGTCTCGGCCGCCCAGCGGTACGGCTACCACCTGGCCAGGCCCCCGTCCCCGGACACCACCGGCTCCTGGGTCAACAAGCTGCCCAAGCACACCCGCCACCGCCTGTACGGCACCGCCGCCGACCGCGGCTGCCTCGACCGCGCCTCCGCCGAACTGGAGGGCGGCACCCGCCAGGCGGACTGGCCCTGGCTGGGCCTGCAGGACTCGCTCACCCTGGAACAGGCCGCCAAGCACGGCGGCGTGGCCGCGGCGACCAGGCGCTGGCAGTCGTGCATGACCCAGGCGGGCCACCCCTACCCGGACCCGGAGTCGGCCATCGCCGACTCCCGCTGGAACCTGGAGAAGCCGGACGTGAGCGAGGAGGAGAAGGCCACGGCCGTCGCCGACACGACCTGCAAGTGGTCGTCGGGCCTGGTCGCCGCCTGGTTCACGGCCGACGCCGAGCTTCAGCGCGCGGTCATCCGGGACAACCGGGAACGCTTCGACGCGCTCGCGGCCAGCCTGCGGCAGCGGCTGGAGCGCGCCTCACGCCTGCTGTCCGAGCACGAAGGCCGCCAGGTCGGCTGACTGGCGCAGCCTGCTGGGCTCGTGCGCGTACATCATGTGGCCGGCCTCGTAGTACTTGAACTCGACGTTGGCGGCCAGCTCGGCGGGCACGGGCAGGTGGGCGAAGGCGTGCTCGGCCGCGTAGTACGGCGTGGCGCCGTCGTGGTAGCCGCAGGCCACGTGCACGCGCAGGTGCGGGTTGGTGCGCATGGCGGCGCCGAGCCGGTCGGTCACGCTGACGTGCACGCCCTCGAACTCCTTGAACGACCACGGGTACACCCGCTCGGTGAGCACCTCGTAGGGCAGGTCGTTGGCGTAGCCCAGCTCGGTCCGCACGTAGTGGTTGAGCGCGGCGCTGTAGGGGCCGGTGATGGCGTTCATGCTCGGGTCGGAGACGAAGTGCTCGCGCCCGCCGTCGGGGTCCCAGCCGGTGAAGCGGCCGTCGAGCCTGCCGACGGTCAGCCGGCGGTCGCGCAGCAGCTCGGTGAAGAAGCGGATGTGCTCGATGCGCAGGTTGACGCGGTCGACGTAGTCCTCGGACAGGCCGGACAGCGCGGCGACCCTGGAGACCGCGGCGGCGCGCTCTTCGGCCGTGAGGCGGTTGCCGCGGGCCAGGGCCCACGGGTAGTCCCGGGAGGCGTACTCCTCGGCCTCGCGCAGCACGTCGGCCAGCGGGCGGTCGCCGTGCAGCCCGTGATAGTGCGCGATGGCGGCATAGGTCGGGAGATAGAGGGCGTAGGCCAGGTCGTTGCCCTCGTTGAACTCCCCGGTCGCGTAGTCGAGCACCGAGGAGATCAGCATCACGCCGTTGAGGTACATGCCGTACCGCGACTGCAGGTGGTCGGCCAGCCCGGCCGCCCTGACCGTGCCGTACGACTCGCCGGCCAGGAACTTCGGCGACATCCACCGCGCGTTCCTGGTCGTCCACAGCCGGATCACCTCGCCGACCAGCTCCAGGTCGCCGCGGAACCCGTGGTACGGCTCGGCCTTCTCGCCCTCGGCCGCCCGCGAGTAGCCGGTGGACATCGGGTCGATGACGACCAGGTCGCTCACCTTGAGCAGGGTCTCGTCGTTGTCGGCCAGCGCGTACGGCGGCGGCAGGAGCGCGCCCGCGTCCCCCATCACGACCCGGCGCGGGCCGAGGATGCCGAGGTGCAGCCACACGCTCGACGACCCCGGCCCGCCGTTGAAGGCGAACGTGACCGGCCTGGTCAGCGGGTCGGCGTCGTCGAGGGTGTAGGAGGTGAGGAACACCTCGGCCTTCGGGCGGTGGCCGTCGAACGTGCCGTCCGTGAACACCTCCTCGCGCACCACCATGGTTCCGGTGGTGGCGGTGTACCCCTGGCCGGTCGGCAGGGTGTGCCGGGTGGTGACGAGGTTGTCGGCGGGCTTCTTTGTCTGTACTTCGTCGGACATAGCGGCCAATTATGGGGCAACGTCCACCGAGATCGCGGGGTCGGCGAAGCGCTCGTTCGGGACGGTGGCGTACCAGCCGGGACGACCCGGGTCGCGGTCGTAGGGATAGCCGCCGGTCTCCCGGTAGAACTCGGCGTAGCGGGCCACGCGATCGGGGTCGAGACGCACCCCGAGCCCCGGCCCGGAGGGCACGGCGATGGCGCCGTCCGCGTACGGCAGCCGGCCGCCCTCGATCACGTCGTCGCGCAGCTGGTGGTAGTGGGCGTCGGCGGCGTAGGTGAGGTTCGGCAGCACCGCGCCGAGGTGCAGCATGGTCGCGAGCTGGATGCCCAGCTCGCCCGAGGAGTGCACGGCCACCCCGACCTGGAACGTGTCGCACACCGCCGCCGCCTTCACGCACGGCCGGACCCCGCCCCAGAACGTCGTGTCCAGCAGCACCACGTCGGCGGACCTGCGCAGCACGTTGGAGGCGAGCTGCTCGAAGTTGACGACCACCGTGTTGGTGGCGAGGGGCACCCTGACCTGCTCCCGGACGGCCCTGAGCCCTTCCATGCCCCAGACGGGGTCCTCCAGGTAGTCGTTGTTCAGCCCCTCGATGGCCCGGCCGAACCGCAGCCCCTCGGCCACCGACAGGACGGCGTTGGGGTCGTACCTGAGCCGGTCGTCCGGGAACGCCTCGGCCAGGGCCCGGTAGCACTCCAGCTCGTAGTCCGGCGGGAAGACGCCGCCCTTGAGCTTGTGCACGGTGAACCCGTGCGCCTGCTTGAGCCGGGCGGCGTGCTCGACGAGCTGGGCGGGGGTGCGGATCTCCGGGTGGCCGTCGGCGGCGTACCGGAAGAACAGGTAGGAGGCGAACGGGACCGTGTCCCGCAGCCGCCCGCCCAGCAGGTCGTGGACGGGCACGCCGAGGTGCTGCCCGACGAGGTCGAGGCAGGCGAACTCGACGGCGGCCAGGAGCTGGGTGCGGTTGTTGTAGAGCGAGGCGGTCGGATTGGCGATCTTGAAGCGCAGCGCCTCCAGCTCGAACGGGTTGTGCCCCTTCAGGTACGGGACGAGCGCCCGGAAGGCCGACTCCGCGCTCTCGCCACCGCCGCCCATCTCCCCCAGGCCGACCAGCCCGTTGTCGGCCTCGACCTCGACGATCGTGCGGACGAACCGGCCCCAGTGAGCGCCGTTGCTGTGCCGCAGCGGCGCCTCCAGCGGGACGGCGACCGTCGTGGCCCGGATGTCAACGATCTTCACGCGCGCTTCCCTCCGACGACGGCGACCCCGCAGGCGGGCAGCCGGACCTCGACCGGATCCCGTCCTGGGACCGTGACCGTCGCCGTCACCGGCTCGGCGGCCAGCGACTGCAGCCGGACCACCTGCTCGCCGTCCACCCGGCCGATCGAGGTGATCAGCACGTCGGGGTGGTCCACCGAGGCGTAGGTCTCGGTGGCCCCGGGACCGCCGGTGATCAGCGCGCCGACGAACGGCTCGGTCAGCCCCGAGGCCGCCGCCGCGCCCAGCCTGCTGCCCTTGACGCCGGCCGCCGACGTGACGGCGTACCGGAAGGTGGTCTCGCCCTGCTGCTGGGCCGGGAAGTTGGTGTCCCAGATGTTGTTGAGCGCCCAGGAGTAGACCGTGCCGTCCTCCTGGTCGAGCGTGGGCGGGAACGGCGCGTACGGCATGTGGATGGTGCCGAGCTGCACCAGCGGCGCTTCCAGGGTGGCCCAGGCGACGGTCAGCTCGGGGTCCTCGAAGGCGATCCAGTGCCTGATCGGCAACATGTACTCGGCCGAGCCCGGCACGCGCGGCACGCCGGGGCCGCCGACCCCGCCGGTCAGCTCCCAGGCCGTGGCCGGGCCGGTCGCGAACGGGAACGCCAGGAACACCGCCTCCTTGGCCGGGGTGCCCTGCTTGGCGAGCTGGTAGGTCAGGTCGAGCCTGGGGACGCCCCGGTGCAGCTCGATCGTGGTCCGCAGCCAGTCGACGCCCTTGCCCTGGAGCTCGACGACCAGCTTCTCGCCGACCGCCGTGCGCAGAGCCCGGACGACCGTCGCGTTGCGGGCGATCGCCCGGTCGCCGAGGAGCGTCCTGTCGTGCGCCCCGACGTGGCCTGACAGGTGGTTGAAGTGCGGGGCGGTGGCGTAGCGGTCGTAGACGTACTGGCCGAAGCCGGCGGCGGCGTCGCCGTTGACCAGCTCGCGGCCGGCGGACTTGTCGAAGATCGAGCTGATGTAGCCCTCGCGGACGTCGTAGGCGACCCGGTAGAACTCGTTCTCGATCACGCCGTCCAGGTCCGGCTCGACCGGCTCGGGGGCCTGGCCCGGCCCGCGGACGACGTCCAGCCGCGCGTAGCCGAAGCCGGGGACGTCCGGCACGACCGCGTGCACGTGCCGTCCGATCGGACGGGTCGGCCAGTCGTCGGGATCGACGTACTCCTCGTGGTGCGGCACGGTCTCGCCGGTCCGGGCGTCGACCAGCGCGATCGGCACGTCCACGGCCACCACGTCGCGCGGCAGGAACGCGCGCACCACGTCGGTCCGCGCCCTGGTGCCGGGGTTGAACACGGCGAAGGCGGCCAGAGCGCCTTCCGGGTCCGCGCCTTCCCCGTCCGGGGACGAGAGGGCGGCGGCGAAGCGGCGGGTGGCGGCGTGCAGCAGGTCGGAGGCGTCGTCCTGGGCCTGGTAGGCGCCCGACGACTTGCGGGTCCACTGCAGGCCGCCGGAGTCGCCCGCCTCCTCGGCGTCCTCCCACGGGTTGGCCGCGCCCCAGGTGTGCTCGTTGAACAGGGCGACCTTGTCGTAGGCCTCGTCGATCTGGTCCGTGGCGTCCGCGCCGGCGATCGTGTGCAGGGTCTCGGCGACACGCAGGGCCGACTGGGCGCGGCGCACGTAGCCGAGCGGGCGGGCGCCCGAGCCGAGCCCGTCGGCCCACCAGTCGGTCCAGTCGCCCTCGTGCACGGCCAGGCGATCGTGGTAGCGCTCCTCGACGTGCTCGAAGAAGTCGCTGTTGACCGCCGAGCGCAGGCGCGGCCAGGCCCACGTCTCGTTCCACCGGCGGGCGATGGAGGCGGGCACGATCGACGGCCCGGCGTTGTCGGCGTGCGCGCCCTGGACCCGCAGGTGCAGCACGTCCAGCTCGTACGGCTCGCGCGGCGCGTCCGGCCCCTGCCACCCGAACGTCCCCGGCCCGTACGGGTAGCCCCGCGTGGCCAGCGCCGACAGGTAGCGCGGCAGCAGGTCGTCGGCCAGCTCGTAGGAGTCGGTCAGCCCGACCGTGTTGCCCTCCATGTACGCCATCCCGTGCGGCGTGTCGGTGAACCACACGAGCAGCTCGTTCCCGCTCGGCGCCCGCCACCGGAACGGCCTGGTCAGCTTGTCGCCGCCGTGCAGGTACGGCACCGACCGCCCGGCCCAGTTGTGCGCGGCGGCCAGGTAACGCACGCCTGAGGCGTTGAGCGCGTCCACCAGGCCGACGACCGCGCCCGGCACGTCGGTGTGCATGGCGGACCTGGTGGCGAAGCCGTACCGGTCCTGGAGCTGGGCGGTGAAGCGGAGCTGGCGGTAGAGCTCCTCGGTCGAGCACGCCTCGGTGTGCAGCTGGAACGGCAGCGCGGTCACCTCGATCACGCCCGCCCTGGCCAGCGCGGCGAACGACTCGACCTGCCCGGCCGGCCGGGCGTCGAGCCACTTGAGCGCGGGCATCGACGACTCGACCGTCCAGCGGAACTTGGCGTCGTCCGGCCAGGAGGCGGTCTCCTCGGCCAGCCGCACGGCCGCGTCGAGGTAGTCGAGGTGGTGGCGGAGCACCGTGCCCTGGGGGTCGGTGTAGCCGATGTCCAGGTGCGAGTGGTGCACGACGAACACGCTCCACTTGCGTTGCGGGGTGACCGTGACCTGCGCGCTGCCGACCACGCCGGCGTCGTCGCGGCACTCCAGGGTGAGCGTGCGCGGCGCGTCCACCTCGGGCACCAGCAGCGTCACGTCCGTGCCGGAGGCGCTGTCGACGCCCACCAGCACGTGGGTCAGGGGTTGCGTGCTCGACACCCTGACCGCCTGGCGGCCGTCGTGCGTGAACAGCGGCAGCACCGCGACCCGCACCTCCAGCCCGCGCGCGCTGATCACCGGGGTCGAGGTGTCGTTGCGCAGCGCCTGCCTGATCCCGTCGTAGTCGGGGCTACCCAGGCTCCGCTGCAGCAACCGGCTCGTCATCTAAACACTCCCTAGGGACAGGCCCCGTGCGAAGAGGCGCTGGGTTGCCAGGAACAGCACGACCGTCGGCAGCGAGACCACTAGGCCCGCCGCCAGGCCGACGGGGACCGGGGTGCCGGCGTAGACGTCGGTCATCAGCCCGGCCAGGGCGGTCATGACCGGCCGGACGTTGTCGGTCTGCGTCAGCGTCAGGCCGAAGATGAGGTCGTTCCAGATGAAGGTGAACTCCAGGATGAACACCGCCGTCAGCGCGCTGAGCGAGATCGGCAGGTAGATGCGCCAGAAGATGCGCCACGTGGACGCGCCGTCCATGCGGGCCGCCTCGAAGATCGAGAACGCGACCCCCGTGTAGAAGTTGCGCAGCACGAACGCGGCCAGCGGCACGTTGATCGCGGTGTAGACCAGGATCATGCCGAGCCTGCTGTCGTACAGGCCGGCGTCGCTGTAGCCGACGAACAGCGGCACCAGCAGCATCTGCGACGGGAACACGGTGCCGCCGAAGATCAGCAGGAACCACCAGAACCCGTGGCGCAGCCGCAGCACCACGATCGTGTACCCGGCCAGCGCCCCGATCAGCACGCCGAGCAGCGGCGAGACGACCGCGTAGAGCGCGGTGCTGGCCAGGCTGCCGGTCAGGTCGGCGCTGTCCAGGGCGCGGCCGAAGTTGTCCAGCAGCGCGAAGTCGCCGGACGGCGCCCACGCGCTGCCCGGGTCGTACGAGGCCGCCGGCCTGGAGGCGTTGACGACGAGCAGGTAGGTCGGGCCGAGCCAGATCAGCCCGAGCACGATGAGCACGATGCGCCGGATCACCGCACCTGCCTCCTCAGGTAGAGGTAGGAGGCCAGCCCGGTGACCACGGTGAGCAGCACCGCGACCGCCGAGCCGTAGCCGTAGTCACTGGCCACGAACGTGTCGCGGTACATGGTCACCGCCAGCGTCTCGGAGTTGCGTCCCGGGCCGCCCTGCGTCAGCACCCACACGATGTCGAACGTCTTCAGGCTCGCCACCAGGGCCAGCCCGACCACGACCGCGGTCAGCGGGCGCATCAGCGGCCAGATCACGTGCCGGAACAGCCGCCAGCCGGAGGCGCCGTCGAGGCGGGCGGCCTCGATCGGCTCCTTGGGGATGGACTGCAGGCCCACGACGAACAGCAACGTGTTCACGCCGAGCTGCTGCCAGGTCCACACCAGCAGCATGGCCAGCGTGTTGTCCGGCGCGACCTG
This sequence comes from Nonomuraea sp. NPDC001636, assembly GCF_040298265.1. Lineage (NCBI taxonomy): Bacteria > Bacillati > Actinomycetota > Actinomycetes > Streptosporangiales > Streptosporangiaceae > Nonomuraea > Nonomuraea sp. NPDC001636. The sequence goes on along the minus strand of NZ_JBEOZT010000017.1, from coordinate 30,215 downwards.
CAGGAACGCGGTGTCCACGCCGAGCAGCCGGTTGGCGATGCCGTCGTGGGACAACACCGGGCTCCACACCATGGCCAGGCCCGCGCCGCTCAGCGCGTACGGCAGCATGAACGGCACCCGGTACCAGGCGCCGCCCTTGATGTCGTAGGACAGCACCGCGACCAGCAGGCCGAGCCCGACCGGCAGCACCATCGTGCCGGCCACCCAGATGAGCGTGTTGCGGGTCGAGGTGAGCAGCGCGGGGTCGTCCAGCAGCTTGACGAAGTTGTGCACGCCGGCCCACGCCGGGGGCTCCAGGCCGTCGTAGCGGGTGAGGCTCAGGTAGGCCGTCCACAGGAACGGCGCGTAGAGCAGCCCCGCGACCAGCACGGCCGCGGGCGCCACGTAACCGTGCCTGAACCGGCCCAGCATCGGGGTCCGGGCGCTCATCACTGATGCGTGGCCCAGTACTCGTCGGCGGCCTTCTGGATGGTGTCCAGCACTTCCTTGTACGTGCCGGGCTCGGTGACGAACTTGCCGAAGCCGTCCAGCGCGGCGGTCAGCACCGGCGGCGGCGTGGCCTCGAAGTAGCGGTTGACCAGGCGGTACTTGCCGCCGCCCGCGTCCTTGGTGACCGCGCCGAGCGCTTCGTCGGCGATCTCGACCTTGGGGTTGGCGCTCACGTCGCCCCTGGTGGTGGCCCACTTCTTCTGGGCGTCGGCGGTGGTCCACCACTTGAGGTACTTCATGCTGGAGTCGGGGTCGGCCCCCTTGGCGAGCGAGCACAGCGGCCCGCTCTCGAAGATCATCGAGGTCTTCGGCAGCGCGGGGTTGACGTTGGGGATGACGAAGAATCCGTAGTCGGTGCCGGACTTCAGGTCGCGCTGGGTCATGCTGGTGCTGAACCAGGTGCCGAAGGAGACCATCGCCGCCTTGCCGGTCTTCATGACGTCCCCGGGGTCGGTCTTGTCACCCGGGTTCATGAAATATCCGGCGTCGATGAGCGACTTCCACTTCTCCATCACCTGCACCACACCCGGGTCGGTGTACTTGGCCTGGCCCGTGGACAGCCGGTCGTACAGGTCGGGGTCGGAGCCGGCGAGGAGCTGCTCGAACCAGACGAAGGAGAACAGCACGCTGGTGTGGTAGAAGGCCTTGATCCCGTTCTTCTTCAGGGTCTCGGCGGCCTGGACCAGCTCGTCCCACGTCTGCGGGGGCTTCAGGCCGTACTTGTCGAAGATCTTCTTGTTGTAGAACATGCCCCAGTAGGCGACGTTCATCGGCACGCAGTACTGCTTGCCGCCGATGGTGTAGTACGGGGCAAGGTCCTGCGACAGGTCGCCCGCCTTGATCGCCTCCTGCCAGACGGCCGTGGTGTCGGCCACCTGCTTCTGCTTGACGATCTCCGTCAGCATCCCCCCGGTCTGCCAGGTGAACAGGTCGGGCTTCACGTCCGTGCGGAACGACGCCTTGATGAAGGCCTGGTACTGCGCGGAGTCGGTGTATCCCGTCGGCTTCATGCCCAGGCCGATCTGCTGCTTGGACAGCGCGCCCATCTCGTCGAAGTATTTCGTCCAGGCGCCCTTGTCGTTGTAGAGCGTCAGTTCGGTCTTCTTCTTCGGCGCCTCGGCGCTGTTGCCGCCGCAGGCGGTCAGGACCAGCGCCGCCACGCCGAGCGTGGCCACACGTGACCGGAACATGGCCGGCCTCCTTGCTCTTTCGGGGGGACTTGCTCTATCTGGGTGGCAACCTCTGTTCGACGACAGTCCGGACGTCGACCAGATGGGCCCGCATGCGCGCCTGCGCCTCGGCGGCGTCACGCGCTTCGATGGCCTCCAGGATGGCCAGGTGCTCCTCGTAGTCGCGGCGCCGGTCGTCGAAGATCTGCAGGATCTCCCGCTGCTCCGGCCCGTGGACGGTGAGCAGCGAGTCGACGACCTCGTGCAGCACGCTGTTGCCCGCCATCCGCGCGGTCGCCCGGTGGAAGGACATGTTGGCCTCGTGCAGCTCGGCGTCCTCGCCGCGCAGGTGCCGGCCGGCCTGGTCGAGCACCCGCTTGAGCGCGGCCAGCGCCGCGCCCTCGGCGTGCTCGGCGGCCATGGCGGCCAGCGGCGGCTCGATCACGATCCGCGCGCCGAGCAGTTCGAGGAGCTGGGCGGCGTGCATCTCGCGCATGTTGGGGTTGGGCAGCACGAGCCGCTCGATGTCGGCGCCGACGTAGATGCCCGAGCCGTGCCGCAGCTCGATGGCTCCGGTGGCCTCCAGCCTGCGCAGCGCTTCGCGCAGCGTCGGGGTGGTGACGGCGAAACGCTGGGAGAGCTCCCTGGTGGAGGGCAGCCTGTCGCCCGGCCGGTGCCCTCCACTACGGATGAGCTCCAGCATGCGCTCGGTCAGAGCGTCGGATAGCGTCGGCCGCGCAACCTCGGACATATCAAGTGATCTAATCACTTAATCCGACGCACGTCTACGCCGACCGGGGATCTTCCCCGATCAGCGCTTGAGCAGGTCCTTCATCAGGTCGATCTGCGCCTTGCGGGACGCCTGCACCTGCCCCGCCCACTCCTTGACCTCCGGGTCCGCACCGGAGGCGACCTCGGTGTCCGCCATCTTGATCGCGTCGCCCTGGTGCGCGATCAGCAGGGTCATCAGGTCGCGCTCGAAGGACTTCGACCTCTTCAGCGCCCTGATCTGCCTGCGGTCGGTCTCCGGCATGCCGCCGTGGTGGTCGTGGGCGCCGGAGGCGGCGGTGAGCGGCTGCTCCCAGGCGTACAGCCAGCGCAGCATCATCTCGACCTCGTCCTGCTGCGTGCTGGCCACGGCGGCCACCAGGATCCGGAGCTGGTCATCGGTGACCCGTTGACTGCCGAGCTTGGCGATCTCTATGCCCTGACGGTGGTGCTGCACCATCATCTGCACGAACATCACGTCCTGGGCGTTGACCGGAGGGGCCTGGGCCCCGGCCGCCCCGCAGGCGGTGGCCAGCAGTAGGCACAGGGCCGCCAGGACGAGCTTCAGGGCGCCGGATCGGGAGGTAGCGGCCACTCTGCGCGCCTTCCATTAAAAAGGAAACCTTCCTAAGAGTTAGACGATTTCCCGTTGGCGCGCAAGGGCCCCTGTCAAGGCGGCGGGCCGGCCCCGGACCGCTCGCCGTCCGGCCCGGCCCCTACGCGGCCGCCCGGCCGAAGACCTCCTTGACCAGCCGCTGCACGACCTCCTGGAACGCCGCCGCCTGGGACATCGCGGCGTCGTCCACGTAGGTCACCGAGGCGGTCAGGGTCCTGCGGCCGTCGGGCGTGCTGTACATCAGCGCCGCCGAGCCCGAGATGCCGCCGTTGTGCGTGATGACGGTGCCGGTGTCGGGGTCCGCGTCCTGCACGAACACCCCCAGGCCGTAGCCGACCTTGGGATGCGCGTCGCGCATCTCGTCCAGCAGCGAGGACGGCAGGAGCCGGCCGCCCATCAGCCCGGAGATGAACGTGTGCAGGTCGCGGGTGGTCGAGATCATGTCGCCGCCGGTGGAGATCCACGAGGGGTTCTGACGGGTGACGTCGACCGTCTTGTCCTGGCCGTCCTCCTCGTAGCGGTAGTAGGCGTGGGCGTGCGGGCCGGCGATCTCCGTGTCGGTGTCCGGCACGACGGTGTCCGGCAGCCCGAGCGGGTCCAGGACGCGCAGCCGCATCTCCTCGGCCAGCGGACGGCCGGTGACCTTCTCGATCAGCAGCCTGGCCAGGACGTAGTTGGTGTTGGAGTAGCTCCAGTCCGTCCCCGGCTCGAAGCGGGCGGGCTTGGACAGCGCGAGCCGGACCAGCTCTTGCGGCCGGTAGGTCTTGAAGCGGTTCTCCACCCACTCCTTGCCCGACCGGACGATCCCCGGCACGACGGTGCCGTCCTCGTAGTACTCGCCGGTGAAGTTGAACACGCCGCTGGTGTGCTGGAGCAACATCCGTACGGTGATCCGCCGGTCCAGCCCGAACTCGGGCAGGTGGTCGTCCACGACATCGTCCAGGCCGAGCACGCCGTCGGCCACCAGGCTCAGGACCAGGGCCGCGGTGAAGGTCTTGGTGACGCTGCCGACCCGGAACCGCCCGTCCGCCGGCGGCTCGGCGAGGCCGCCCAGCTCGCGCACCCCGGCGGTGCCGACCCACTCGCCCCGCTCGTCGTTCACCCGCATCTGCACGCCGACGAAGCCGGCGTCCACGATCTCCTGGAGGATCTTCTGCAGCTCCGGGCGCTCGGCCACGTTGTCTACGGAAACGCTGTCGTTCGTCATGCTTCGTACGCCTTTCAGAGCCTTCGGGCCGATCCCCGAACCGGTGATGGTTCAACCATCCCCGGCCGCGCTGACACGGGACCGTCGCCGTCCTGACGCGCCCGCTGACGCGGCGCCCCCCGTACGGCTACCGATGGCTGCGGTGCACGGTCTCCGGCCCCACCACCCGCAGCAGCTCCAGCGCCTCGAACGTCTTCGACCCGGGCGGCGGCGTGAAGATCAGCAGCCGCTGGTCCTCGGCCGGGGCCAGCAGCACCTCGTAGTCGAACTCCATCGCGCCGATGGCCGGATGCCGGACCCGCATGCGGCTGCCGCGGCGGACCGCGACCTCGTGCCGCTCCCACAACGAGACGAACTCCGGGCTGGCCCGGCGCAGGCGCTCGACCAGGGCGCGGGCCTGCTCGTCGTTGCCCCGGCGGACCACCGCCGCGCGCAGGTCGGCCACGTGCGCGCGGGAGCGTTCGGCGTGCTCCTCCTCCGGGTACGCCTCGCGCCGGAACGGATCGGTGAACCAGCGCCACACGATGTTGCGCTCGGGCTCCTCGACCGTGCAGCTGCACCCGAACAGGGACTCGGCCATGGCGTTCTGCGCCAGCACGTCGCCCAGGTCGCTCAACACCTGCGCGGGCGTCCCGACGAGGCGGTCGAGCAGGTAGAGCAGGCTCGGCTTGACGTGCTCGCCCGCCCGCGGCCCGGCCGGCGGCCGGTGCCCGGCCAGCAGGTAGAGGTGGTCGCGTTCGTCGCTCGTCAGCCGCAGCGCCCGCGCCAGCGCGCCCAGCAGCTGGGTGGACGGCTGCGGGCTGCGCGCCTGCTCCAACCGCATCAGATAGTCGGCCGACATGCCCGCGAGCTGCGCCACCTCCTCCCGCCTCAGCCCCGGCGTACGGCGACGCGGCCCCGACGGCAGCCCCACCTCACCGGGCAGCAGCCGCTCCCGCGAGCGGCGAAGGAAGTCAGCAAGCTCCGCACGATCCATGAGCCCATCCTGCAATACCGCGAAATATCGCAGCCCAGGACTGTCTGTCCTAGGGAATCCGGTCCGCTCCTCATCCGCGACGCCGGCTGGCACGGTGGCGCCATGACCCGACACCTGACCGTCTCCGGGACCCGCGTCGCCTACCGCACCGTCGGCGACGGCCCCGGCCTGGTGCTCCTGCACGGCACCGGCCCCGGCTCGTCGACCTGGAACGGCCTCGCCGAGCGCTTCGCCGACCGCAACACCGTGATCCTGCCCGACCTCGGCGGCAGCGACCTCGTCGAGGACGACGGCGCCCCCCTGACCGTCGAGGGCCTGACCGAGCAGCTCGCGGCCGTCATCGAGGACTCCGGCAAGGCCCCCGTGGACCTGCTCGGCTTCTCCCTGGGCGCGGTGGTCGCCCTGTCCCTCGCCGCCACCCGCCCCGAACTCGTCCGCCGCCTGATCCCGGTCTCCGGCTGGGCCCACACCGAGGACGCCTACCTGCGCACCGCCCTGCAGACCTGGCTCGGCCTGGCCGGCAACCCGGACGCCTTCGCCCGCTTCTCCATGCTGACCGCCTTCAGCCGCCGCTACCTCAACTCCCTCGACCCCGAGGACCTGGAGAGCCGGGCGACGTACTTCCGGCCGCACCCCAACCGCCTGCGCCAGATCGACCTCGGCCGCCGCGTCGACCTGCGCCACCTGCTGCCCGGCATCACGGCCCCCACGCTGGTCGTCGGCGCCGCCCGCGACGGCCTGATCCCGGTGGAGAACTCCCGCGAGCTCCACGCCGCCATCCCCGGCAGCTCCTACCTCGAACTCGACACCGGCCACGTCTCCAGCGTCGAAAGCCCCGACGACTTCGTCACCCTCGTCCGCGACTTCACCACCTGACCTCTGCCCCCGTCACCAGTCCGGCGTCCGGCGTCCGGCGTGCGGCGTGCGGCGTCCGGCGTGCGGCGTCCGGCACAAGACGGCGGGGGCCGGTCCGCTCACCGCGGACCAGCCCCCGCCACCGACCCTCCGGCTCAGACCAGAGTGTCCTTGATCTTGATCTGACCGGCGTCGATCACGAACTGCTGATTGTTGTTGCCGCTCTGACACTCCCACTGGTAGATCCGGACCCCGTTACCGCGGTCGTTGGTGACATCGACACACATCGGCCGCGACGTCCTCAGAGTGTCCTTGATCTTGATCTGACCGGCGTCGATCACGAACTGCTGGTTGTTGTTGCCGCTCTGACACTCCCACTGGTAGATCCGGACCCCGTTACCGCGGTCGTTGGTGACGTCCACACACATCGGCCGCGACGTCCCCAGAGTGTCCTTGATCTTGATCTGGCCCGCGTCGATCACGAACTTCTGGTTGTTGTTGTTGGCCTGACAGTCCCACTGATAGATCCGGACCCCGTTGCCACGGTCGTTGGTGACGTCGATGCACATCGGGTTCGGAGCGGCGGCCGCGGCGGGCAGCACGAGACCCGCACTGACGGTGACGACGAGGACGGCTCCAGACAGAAGGCGACGAACCAGCATGAGTGTCCCTCCGAGGGTGCGTTGAACAGGCCTCATGCACCATGTCGCAACTCACGGTGTTCGATCAATCACCTTCCGTTTACACTCCCCTTCCCTCCGCCCGGCACACACAGTGACCCCACCCGCGCACCCCGGCGCCACTACGCCCGCTCCCGCCCAGCACTCTCCGCAGCCCGGGAGGACGGCAGTCGCCTGCGTTGCGCCAATTCGGAAATCGAGCCGCGATTCGCCCGAGCCCAGGACTGCGAGGGCACGCAGGATCTCAGGCCGCTCGTCCGGCTGCGTGCCGCGAAGCGCGACGATCGCCACAACCGTCATCGCCACGGCGGGAATCGCGAGCGTGACAACGGCCGCGATCACGAACACCGACAACTGCATGACCCGCACTCCTCCGCCTGCTCGGGTCGAGCAAGCGGGGCTCAGCTCGACCAGTGGCACACTGGCAAGCTGAGTTCCCCTCACCTGGCGGGTCTCAGATGGGATTTCGTCATCCCATTCGGTTGTCTCAAGGAACGCCGTTCGATCATGACCGCCCGGACGACGGTGGGCGCGTTCCATCTCCCGAGGTCTCCCCCCGTGCATCGGCACCGCGCCCCCGTCAACCATCGCCGGAGACCGCTCCGGCGGCGAGGGTCAGGACCTCTTCGAGCAGTGATCAGCCCCGTTGCTGTACGGAGCTGCTGTACGCCCACGCAAAAGGCCCTCCTGGACGAACCGGGAGGGCCTTTGAACTGGAGCCGCCTTGGGGATTCGAACCCCAGACCCCTTCATTACGAGTGAAGTGCTCTGGCCGACTGAGCTAAGGCGGCGTGCCGTACGGCTTGGAAGAGTCTACAGGAGATCCAAGGGTTCTTGCTCCTCCCGATCACCGGATGCCCGGACAGATCGCGCCTTCCTTCGGCGGCACCCCCTCCATGAGATACCGGTCCACGGCGTCGTCCACACACGGGGAACCGTTCCCGTACGCGGTGTGCCCGTCGCCGTCGTAGCTGAGCAGTACGCCGGACCGCAGCTCACCCGCCAGCGCCCGAGCCCACCCGTACGGCGTCGCGGGATCCCGTTTCGTGCCGACGACCAGGATCGGAGGAGCCCCGGCGGCGGTCAGGCGGTGCGGCGAGAAGGTGGGCCGAGCCGGCCAGAACGCACACGGCAGGGACGACCACACGATGTACGGCCCGAACCGGGGCGCCTTCCTGGACGCCCGCGCCGCATCCTCCGCGAAGGCCGCGGCCGTCGCCGGGTACGGGCCGTCGACGCAGTTCACCGCCAGATTGGCGGCCAGCTGGTTGGAGTAGGTGCCGTCGTCCCGCCTGCCGGCGAGCTGGTCGGCGTTGCGCAGCAGGAGTGAGCCGTCGCCGTTCAGCGCCCGGCGTAGCGCCTCGGTGAGTTCCGGCCAGGAGGCACGGTCGTAGAGCGGCGTCAGCGCGCCGAGGGTGGCCAGCGCCTCGGTGACCGGCCGGCCGCCGCCTTCCAGGGGGCGGGTGTCCGCGCGGTGGATCAGGGCCCCGACCTCGTCCGTCGCCTCTTCGGCCGGCCGGCCGGCGAACGGGCAGTCGCGGTCGCCCAGGCAGTCCTCGACGTACGCGCGCAGCGCCTCCTCGAACCCCACGGCCTGTTCGGTGTTGGCCGGCACCCGCGGGTCGGCCGGGTCGAGGGCGCCGTCCAGCGCGAGCGCGCGCACCTTGCCGGGGAACAGGTCGGCATAGACGGCCCCGAGAAAGGTGCCGTACGACTTGCCGAGATAGGTCAGCTTCTGGTCGCCCAAGGCCTGGCGCAGCAGGTCCAGGTCGCGGGCCACGTCCACGGTGCCCAGGTGGGGCAGGAGCCGGCCGGAGCGCTTCCGGCAGCCGTCCGCGAACCGCCGCGCCGCGGCCTCCAGCGCATCCCGCTCCGCGAGGGTGTCGGGGGTGGTGTCCATGGCGAGGAACGCGTCGAGGGCTTCGTCGTCGAGACACTCGACCGGCGCCGACCGGCCGACCCCGCGCGGATCGAACCCGACGACGTCGAACCGCTCCCGTACCTTCTCGCCCACCACCAGCCGGGCGGCCCTGGCGTACTCGACCCCGGACGCCCCCGGCCCGCCCGGGTTCAGCACCAGCGAGCCGATCCGGTCGCCCGTCGCGGGCAGCCGGACGACCGCCAGCTCAAGCCGCTCACCGTCGGGACGGTCGTGGTCGAGCGGCACCCGCAACGTCCCGCACTCGAAGCCGTCCCCGCAGTCGGACCAGCCGAGCCCCCGCACCACCCGCTCCACCGGACGGCCACACCCACCGGCGAGAAGCACCACCGGCACCGCGACCCCGGCCACGACGCGGCGCAGCCACCGCGCGCCCCACCACCGCGACGCGCCCGGCACGGACGGCAGGACGGGGGCTCCCCACGAGCGGTGGTCACGCACCGCACCAGCAAACCACCCCCTGGATGCCGTCCGGCGAATCGCCGGGCCGAGCCGCGCGGTCGTCACCCTGGATGACTTCCTGCGATACCAGGAGTTAGCCTGAAATTGCTGCTCCGTCCCCCCGGTGACGGTCGCTCAGTCGACACGTCCGGAGGCAGTCGTCCGGTATGTCCGGCGAACAACGGAGGCATCGATGAACGGCTACCCGCAGATCGCGGACCACGGCATGATCGGAGACCTGCAGACCGCCGCGCTCGTCTCCAGCGACGGCACCATCGACTGGTGGTGCACGCCCCGGTTCGACTCCCCGAGCCTGTTCGCGTCCATCCTCGACAGCGAGCGCGGAGGCCACTGCCGGCTGGCCGCCGACCTGGAGGGAAGCGACGAGGCGGCCGTGCGGCAGCTCTACCTGCCCGACACCGCCGTCCTCGTCACCCGGTTCATGGCCTCCGGCGGCGTCGGCGAGGTCGCCGACTTCATGGAGCCGAACACCTCCAGCACCCCCTCCGGCCGGCACCGCCTGGTGCGGTTCGTCCGGGTGGTCCGCGGGAGCCTGCCCTTCGTCTTCGCCTGCCGTCCCCGCTTCGACTACGGGCGGGCATCGCACACCCTCGCGCTCGGCGACGCCGGCTCGGCGGTCTTCCAGGGCCCCGGCACGAACCTCCACCTGCAGGCCGCCGGCCCTGTCGCCCTGCGCCCGGACGGTGAGGACATCGTCGCGGACTTCACCCTCCAGGCCGGCCAGACGGCGGCGATCGTCCTGACCAGCTGCAGCGGCGACGACCAGGCCGTGCCGCCCGTGACCGCCGACGGCATCCGCGACAGCTTCGAGGCCTGCCGCGCCTTCTGGCACGGCTGGCTGCGCGCGTCCCGGTACCGGGGTCGCTGGCGTGACATGGTGAACCGGTCGGCGATCACTCTCAAGCTCCTCACGTACGCGCCCACCGGCGCCCCGATCGCCGCCGCCACGATGGGGCTGCCGGAGCAGATCGGCGGCGAACGCAACTGGGACTACCGCTACACCTGGGTCCGCGACGCCTCGCTGTCCGTCCGGGCCCTGATCGGCCTCGGCTTCGTCGAGGAGGCCCAGGCGTTCCGTACGTGGCTGCATGAGCGGCTCCTCGCCGGCCGCACCTCCGGTGAGCCGCTGCAGATCATGTACCGGATCGACGGGGATCCCCATCTGACCGAGGAGGTGCTCGACCATCTGGAGGGATATCGGCATTCCCGGCCGGTACGGGCCGGAAACGCCGCCTCCGACCAGCTCCAGCTCGACATCTACGGCGAAGTCGCCGACGCCCTGGCCCAGGCCCAGGAGATCGGCGGCATCCGCGGCTGGCGGTCCTTCGCCGGGCTGCTCGACTGGCTGGCCGACACCTGGGACCGTCCCGACGAAGGCATCTGGGAGACCCGCGGCGGGCGTCAGGACTTCACCTACAGCAGGCTGATGACCTGGGTCGCCTTCGATCGCGGCATCCGGATGGCCACCACCCACTCGCGTCCCGCCGACCTCGTGCGCTGGATGAGTGTCCGAGACGCCGTCTTCAACCAGATCATGGACCGCGGCTGGAGTCCTGACCGGCGGGCCTTCGTCCAGCACTACAGCACCGACGTGCTGGACGCCTCGCTGCTGCTCATGCCCCGGGTCGGGTTCATCTCCCCCCGCGACCCGGCCTGGCTGAGCACCCTGGACGCCATCGACCAGGAGCTGGTCAGCGACAGCCTCGTCTACCGCTACGACCCCGCCGCCTCCCCCGACGGCCTGCGCGGCTCGGAGGGGACATTCAACCTGTGCAGTTTCCTCTACGTCGAGGCCCTGGCCCGCGCCGGACGACTGCAGCAGGCCCGTTACGCCTTCGACAAGATGCTCACCTACGCCAACCACGTCGGCCTGTTCGCCGAGGAGATCGGCCCCTCAGGCGCGCAGCTCGGCAACTTCCCGCAGGCGTTCACCCACCTGGCGCTCATCGCCGCCGCCGTCGCCCTCGACGAACAACTCGACCGCGCCGAACCGGGCGGGCGGTAGACCGCACACGGCGTCTCGGCGTCTCGGCGTCTCGGCGTCTCGGCGTCTCGGCGTCACCGGGGGTCGGTGGGGAGCCGGATCGCGGCGGCCAGGCCCACCAGGGCGAAGACCGCAAGAGCGATCATGGCGAGGGCATAGGACCGGTGCCCTTCGGCCAGCCCGGAGATGAGGATCGTGCCGGCGATCGCCGTGCCGAACGACGAGCCGAGGTTCGACACACTGCGCGACAATCCGGAGATCTCGCCCTGCTGTTCCTCGGGAAAGCTGGACTGCACGACGTTGACCGACGGCGTGAGCATCACGCCCACGCCCAGCCCGATCAGCAACAGCCCCGGCACGAAGGCGACGACCCGCGACGACGCTTCGACCAGGGCGAGCAGGACGGCGATCCCGGCCACGGTCATGACGAAACCCGCCGAGATCAGGTTCTTCTGGGCGTGCTTCTTGGTGAGCCGCTCCGCCGCCAGGGAGCTCACCAGGATCCCCGCGGTCGCCGCGGTGAAGACGACACCAGTCTGGACGGCGTTGTACCCGCGGACCTTCTGCAGGAAGACCGCGACCACGAAGGACGTCCCCATGAGGACCAGCCACTGCATGTTCTGGGTGACGAGGCCGAGATCGGACGTACGGTTCCGGAACAGGCGCGTCGTGAGCAACGGCTCCTTCCCGGCGCGTTCCCGGGCCCGGATGTGCAGGAAGAACCAGATCAGGAAGCCCACTCCGACGACGAGGAACGCCGTCATCAGCAGGGCGTTCTTGCCGGCCTGGAGAATCCCGAACACCACGAAGAACATGCCGACGGCCGACAGGACCGCGCCGGCGGTGTCGAAGGGCCGGGTCGGATCCGGCGGTACCGGGTCGGCGATCCGGCGGCTGAGGAAGACGATCACCGCGACCACCACCGCCTGGAAGACGAACGCGGCACGCCAGGTGATCGCCGTCGCGATGAAACCGCCGATCAGCGGGCCCGCGGCCGCGCCGACGCCGCCCATCCCGCTGATCAGGCCGAAGGCGCGGGCCCGCGACCGCAGATCGTCGAAGGCCATCGTCGCGAGAATGTAGACGGGCGGGATCAGCAACGCGGTCCCCACCCCTTCGAGCACCGAGTTGCCGAGGATCAGCACCGCGAGGCTGGGCGAGAACGCGCTGGTCAGAGCGCCGATCCCGTACAGGGTGAGGCCCGCGAGGAAGCACTTCTTGCGTCCCCAGCGATCGGTCAGCTTGCTGCACGGGATCATCAGCACGGCCATGATCAACAGGAAGAGCGTGATTGTGCTCTGCACGCCCTTCACCGTGGTGTTCAGGTCCCGGCCGATGTCGTTGATCATCACGTTCATGTTCGAGCCGGCGAAGCTGCAGATGAACTGGGCGAGGGCCAGCGGGGTCAGCGGGCTCTTCGCGAAGGCGGCCGGGCTGCCGGGGGCTGCGGGCCCGGTCATGGTCCACCCCGCCGTCGCGCTCGATCGGTGGCGACGCCTTGGCCGTACGAACCGGCGGCGGCCCTTTCAAGGACGGGATCGCTGCGGCACATCATCCACCTGCGCATGACCACCTCGACATGAATCCGGCATGACGCTCGCCGCCTCCGTGGTGGCCGCCTTCCGTGGTTGCCGCTTCCGTGATGGCCGTCGCCACGGATGACCGGCCGCTTCTGCGGTGGCCGTCGCCACGGATGACCGGCCGCTTCTGCGGTCGGAGTGGCCGTCCCGGCGGGCGTCCGGTCAATGGTGGAACGCGGCCTTCAGCACCACGATCACCAGCCCGAGCAGCAGATTGATCACGCTCGTGACCAGCACCATGCGAGCGGAGGCGCCGATCCCCACGGCCGCCGCGGCCGACCAGCCGACCTGCCCGGCCACCGCGACCCCGAGTGCCAGCCAGGCCGTGCCCTGCGCTTCGAGACCCAGCAACGGCCCGACGGCCACGGCGACGGCCGGCGGAACGGCCGCCGTGACGATCGGCCACTCCTCGGCGCAGGCCCGGCGGATGTCGGCCACGCTCATGCTCTGGAAGACCGCACGGGCGCCGAACAGACGGGCGTGGACATGAGCGGCCCAGAACACCGTGCTGGTCCCCAGCAGCAGGATGATCATCTCCAGACGCGGGAACCTGCCGAGCGACGCGGCACCGGCCACCACGGAGGCGGCGAGCAGTGATCCGTAGACCGCACCGGTGTAGTCCCTGTGGGCGCCTTCGGCCGGCGACCGATGACCGTCGGCCGGATCGGGCACCTTCCCCATGACGACCTCTCTTGGTGGCGACCGGACCATCCTTGGACAAAGGGTGCTCAACTCTCACCCTCGCGACGAAGCGCACGCGCCGCGCTCACGCGGCGGGGCGAGGCAGGGCGGGGGCACCGCGGATCTGTGGCGGTGTGCGGCGGTGTGCGGCATTTCGTTCACCGGGCGCCGATCCCCTCCATCATCTCGCGCAGTTGCGCCTCCTCCTCGCGGTTGAGCGAGGTCTGGATGACATGCCCGCCGTACGACTGGATCTCCGGAATGACCTTGTCCGGCGTACTCTGCACGACCAGGACGAACAGCGCGGCGGTGCCGGGTTCGAGCTTGCCGGCGATTTCCCTCATGAACTCGTCGTTGACGCCGGCGTCGGTCATCGCTGCGGCGGCCGCTCCGGTGGCGGCGCCCATTGCCATGCCGAAGAGCGGCACGAAGAACAACATCCCGATCAGGCCACCCCACAGCGCCCCGCCGGCCGCACCCATACCCGTCGTACCGCTGGTCTGGTGGAGCTTGATCGTCCCGTCGGCCCGGCGTTCGACGATGGCCACGTCCTCCATCGTGATCAGGTTCTGCCGTTGCAGGTCGGCGAGGCGGTCACGTACGGCGATGGCGGTGGAGAGGTCGGGATAGGAGATCGCGATGAGGTTGCTCATTGGGCTTGTTCCTCCTGGTCGGTTGCATCGACGAGCGGCTGCGGATGCCCCGGCAGACAGTGCGGGCCGCCGCCGGGAACAGGTCTGTGACCGGCTTTCCGGGCGGACAGGCCCACATGACCCGGGCTCCCAGCGGAAGATCCGCAACGGCCGCATCTCCGCACATGTGACGGCATCGCCCGGCCAAGCCGCCGTCCATGCTTCTGATCCCCTGTTCCCGATCGGGCGGCCACCGCGAGAAGGCAAAGATTTCCCCCGGGCAAATCTGTGCATTTACCGGAAATAGCCCTCAGTGCGCCGAGACAGCATCCAGGCAGGCAAATCGAATCAGGGACTTTCCATGCACAACGTCGAGGATGAGCAGCCCCGGCTGCGGGGACCATCCACTTCGCCTACCTTCCGGCGAGGCGTGATGGAGGGACGTGGGCCGTCATGGGATGTCTGTTCGCGATCTTCGCGGGCCTCTTTCCGCGACTTGCCGTTTTCATCATCTGGGTGGCGCGGCCCGCTCTGGTCAGCGCCGCCTTCCACACGTGGATCTGGCCTCTCCTCGGGCTGATCTTCCTGCCGTTCACCACGTTGATGTACGTGATCCTGTACGTGCCCGGCGTCGGCCTGAGAGGAGCGGACTGGTTCTGGATCGCCGTATCGGTCGCGCTGGACCTCTTCCACTGGATCGGCACCGCAACCCAACGCCGCCAGATCCCCGGCTACCCCCGCGGCTGACCGGCCACCGCCCGTACCGACACACGTGACATCGGCCGGAGACCCCGAGGCGGCCTCCGCTCGGACCCCTTCCCGGAACGGTCGTCCATCCGCTCGGTTCCACGTCACTTCGGCGGCGGCGAGCCGGGGCCGCCCTTCGAAGACGCTCCCCCGCCTCCGCCCTTCGGCGGCGCCGACTCGGCGGCCATGGCCTCTCGCAGCTCCTGACGGGTGGCGAACGTGTCGATCAGCGACAGCAGCATGGCCACGATGGGGATGGCCAGCAGCGCCCCCATCGCACCGAACAGCGAAGCCCCCGCGATCACGGCGGCGAAGGACACCCCGGGATGGATGTCCACCGCCCGCGAACTGATCTTCGGCTCCAGCGTCAGGTTCTCCACCTGCTGGTACACGATGCCCCACGCCAGCGCGGCCAGACCGACCCAGGGACGTGACGAGACCAGTCCCACCACCACCGGCAGGGCGATGGAGATGTAGGTGCCGATGGTGGGCACGAGCTGGGCGACCAGCCCCGTCCACGCACCGAGCGCCAGCCATGAGGGCATGTCCAGCAGCCGGAACACCAGGGCCGACGCCGTGCCGTTGATGGCGGCCAAAATGAGCCGGGAGGAGACATATCCGCCGGTCTTGATGGTGGAGACGTCCCAAACGCTGATGAAGACCTGCTGGAGCCGGCCGGGCAGCAACTGCGCGAGCCACCGGCGCAGCCTCGGCCCGTCGGCCGAGAAGTAGAACGTCAGCAGCGCCAGGGTGAACAGGTTGAACAGCGTTCCGGTCACCGTGCCCAGCAGTCCCAGCACCCCGCCGAGCGCGCCCTGCGCGTACTCGGCCGCCTGCTGCGGGGTGAGTTTGATGGACTTGAGAATGTCGGAGATCTCGTAACGGGTGCCCAGACGGGCGTTGACCCACTCGACGACGCCCGCGATGACGTCGGGCAGAGCCTTCAACAGCACCGCGACCTGCTGCACGAACATGCTGCCGAACAGGACCATGAAGATCACGAACGCCAGGATGAACAACGTCATCACCAGCAGCGTCGCTCTGCCCCGGCGCATGTGCCGCGACATACGCCGCACGGCGGGCTCCATGGCCAGAGAAAGGAACCAGGCCATCACCAGCATGGCGATCAGCGCACCCGCGTCCGTGATCACGAACCGGACGAAGAACGCCACCGCCACGACGGCCGCCATGGCGAGCCCGGCACGCCAGACGTTGGCAGGCGAGAGCATCACCTGCACTACGGGCGCGCCGTCGCTCGACTGCACCGGCTTCTTCATGACTCTCCAGAGATCTAGATTCCACCTCCGATGACGACGACGAACGACAAGACCGCAGAGGACAACAAGCCCGGCCCTCACCCCGGGCGCTCCGTAGGCTGCGGCCGGATGCGTCATGCATGGAAGTGACGCACCCAACGTACGACGACCAGCCACTCCAGCCCCGCATCTACCACCTGACCGGCTTGTCCCCCACCTCACCCCAGCCCCCTGCTGAACGGCGCCCCGCGCCCAGGCCGTACCGGGCCGGGCCGGAGCCACGCGAGGCGGGGTCGCGGTCGCGACGAATGGCTGTCTCCGGCACTTCGAACGGACTGCGCAAGCTGGCCCCTCAGAAAGGCGCCGGAGGGTGACGCTTCGGGCGCGCTGCTGCGGTTGGTGCCTCCGGTGGGCATCGGATTCGGCTGGCACTCGATGGGCTGGCGCTTTGCGAGGGGCTACAGGGGACTGCTCGGGCGGGGCTGTTGTGAGCTGGGCCTCAGGTGGGCATCGGATTGCGAGTCGGCACTTCCGATGGGGCTCCGGCGGCAGCGGTTGGCGCCTCAGGCAGGGCTGCTGCGGCGGCGAGTCGGCCCATCCGATGGGGCTGGCGCTTCGGGTGGGGGTGCTGTGAGCTCGTGCTTTTCGCCGCAGTGAGCCTCATCCATGAGCCCGGGTGCACACGAAGGGGCCGCACGGAGCCGCCGCAGCCATGCCCCTCGCGCTGTCGCCCCCACCGCCTCCCCATCGCCTTCGGGAAGGCGGTCAGTCTGTTACCGGCCGCCCATGAGCGCCACCTGGGCCAGGACGGGATGAGCGTTCAGACGTCCTCCCCATCCCCGGAAGGCTGGCGGTCGGGCGATTCCTCCTGGTTGCCGTACATCGTGTCGTGCTGGATGCGGGGCGAGCACACCGACGCGGAAGGGCACGCACAGCGCCTCCCTCCATCGTCCAGGCGCACCGTCACCGTGTCGGCGGGGACGTTGTGCCCGGTGACGACCCCATCGCCCTGCGGCGTGCTCACCCGGCTTCCCGCGCGAGGCATCCTGTACCGGCTCTCGACGTACAACGGGTGCTCGTACTTCAGGCAGCACATGAGCCGCCCGCAAGCCCCCGCGATGCGCAACGGGTTGACCGGCAGGTCCTGGTCTTTGGCCATGCGCACGGACACGGGCTCGAAATCCTTCAGGAACGTGGCGCAGCACAGGTCACGGCCGCAGGGACCGATGCCGCCCTGCAACCGCGCCTCGTCCCTGGGACCGATCTGCCGCAGCTCGACCCTGGCCCGCAGGTTCCGGGCCAGGTCGCGGACCAAGGCCCGGAAGTCGACCCGATGAGGGGCCGAGAAGTAGACGGTGTAGACGTTGTCCTGGTCGAGATAGTCGATGCCGACGACCTTCATCGGCAGCGTGTGCCGTTTGATCAGCTTCTTCGACACGCTGCGGGCCTCGGCCCTGCGGCGTTTGTTGGACTCGTCGCGCGAGAGGTGTTCCTCGCCCGCCGGCCCCTCACACACGGGCAGACCGTCGATGTCCTCGCTCGTGTACTGCGGCGCCCACACACACTCCGCCACCTCGGGGCCCGAGTCGGTCGGCACCAGCACCTTGTCGCCGACCTTGAAGGTGTGCCCGCCCGGATCGAGGTAGTAGAGCCTCCCGTAGCGCGTGAAGCTCACGGCCATGATCATTCCCATGGGCTAGAGCTCGCCTCCCTGACGGCCTCGGGGGTTGTTACGGCCTTCCGTTGCCACACTACGTGTGTCGGCCCGGTGAACGTGAGGGGCACCGGGCCCGATCTTGAACCAATCGCCCGCCCGGCAGTCCTGCCCCTTCGGCAGCGAGACCCGGTAGAGGGCCATGGCCAGAGCCGCGTCGACCGGACAACGGCGGTCGACGACGGATGCGACACCCCGCTGCCGCCTCAGGGCCTTGAGCGTCGCGCTCCGACCTCATCTGCAACCGGTACGACTCCGGCATGTCCCCGACCCTGGTGGCGGCGGCTACAGAGACGCTTGGCGGGCTCACTTGCCGCGCCGGTCACCCAGCTATCTTTCGCCCTCCTGACAAGCGAGAAGGCGGAAACCGCACCCCGTCCGCACAGCGATCCCTTCACCAGGTCCCCCCTCACGCCACCACCAGCCCCCAGCCCCGCATCGCGCCTAAGGCAGCCCGCGCAGCGACCACACGCAGTGGCCGGGATCAGCTCAGGCCGCCCCGCGCAGTGACAACATCATCGCCTCCACCGCCATCTGCGGATTGACGTTGGCCCCCAGCCGCTCCCGGCACCGCATGATCGCGTCGATCCGCCGCAGCGTCTCCTCCGGCGTGGACGACCTGGCGAGCTGGTCGAGATCGAACCGGATGTCGTCGTTGGCCAGCTCCACCCCCGCCCCGAACTGCATGGCCAGCACGTCGCGGTAGAACGACACCAGTTCCAGCAGCGCGGCGTCGAGCGAATCCCGTTTGATGCGGGTGGCCCGCGACTTCTGCCGGTCCTCCAGCTCCTTGAGTGCGCCCGCCCCGCCGCGCACCAGCCCCCGGTTGAGCCCCTTGCCCGTGGAGCCCTCGCCGTAGATCTTGCGCAGCTCGGCCGTCTCGTTCTCGTTGAGCGCCGCCGTGGCCACCGCGGCCTCTTCCTCGGCCGTCTTGACCAGGCGTTCGGCGGCGGACACGCACTCGCCCACCCCGGTCAGCGAGCGCGGGATGCCGAGCACGGCCTCCCGCCGGTGGCGGGCGCCCTCGTCGAGGGCCAGTGACCGCGCCCTGCTGATGTGCCCCTGCGCGGCCCGCGCGGCGAACGCGGCGGTCTCCCACGGCACGCTGTCGCGCGTGGCCAGCACGTGCGCGACGGCCTCGGTGGACGGCGTGGTCAGCGTGACCTGGCGGCAGCGCGACCTGATGGTGATCATGAGGTCGTCGGGAGCGGGCGCGCACAGCAGCCAGACCGTGCGCGGCGGCGGCTCCTCGATGGCCTTGAGCAGGGCGTTGGCCGCCGACTCCGTGGCGCGGTCGGCGTCCTCGAACAAGATGACCCGCCAGCGGCCCTGGGTGGGGGCGCCCGCGGCCCGCAGGATGAGCTCGCGGGTCTGCTTGACGCTGTAGGACAGGCCCTCAGGACGTACGGACTCCAGGTCGGGGTGGGAGCCGATGAGCACCTGGTGGCACTGGTCGCAGTGGCCGCAACCGGCGTCGGGGCACAGCAGCGCGGCGGCGAAGGCGCGCGCGGCCTCCTCCCGGCCCGAGCCGGGCGGGCCGGTGAACAGCCAGGCGTGCGTCATGCCGGCGCCGCGACCGCCCTTGACGGCCTCGCCGGCCGCCGCAGCGGCCCGCGACAGCACGGAGATCGCCTGGTCCTGCCCGACGAGGTCATCGAAAACTGTCACGGCGTAAGGCTAGTCGCGGATGGCGGGCATCGTGCCCGTGGCGTCTTCGGACTCCCGGGGCACCGGGTCGGGCAGGATCTCGCGGATGCGGTCCTGGATCTGGCGGGTCAGCACCTCGGGCGGCATCGTGCCGTCGACCACGAGGTAGCGGCCGGGATCGGCGGCGGCCAGCGCGCGGAACTCCTTGCGCACCCGCTGGTGGAACTCCAGCGGCTCGGACTCGATGCGGTCGGCCGCCCCGCCCAGCCGGGTGAGCCCCACCTCGGGCGGCGTGTCGATGAGCACGGTCAGATGCGGCACGAGGCCGCCCGTCGCCCACGCGTTGATCTTGGACACGTCTTCGGGGTCGAGCGCCCGGCCGGCACCCTGGTAGGCCAGGGACGAGTCGACGTAGCGGTCGCTGATCACCAGCGAGCCCCGGTAGAGCGCCGGGCGGATCACCTTCTCGACGTGCTCGGCCCGGTCGGCCGCGTAGAGCAGGGCCTCCGAACGGGCCGACAGACCGCGCTCGGCCGCGTCGAGCAGGATGGCCCGCAACCGCATGCCGATCTTGGTTGAGCCGGGCTCCCGCGTCTGGACCACGTCGTAGCCCTGGTCGCGCAGCCAGATGGCGATCAGCCGCGACTGGGTGGTCTTGCCCGAGCCCTCGCCGCCCTCGAACGCCATGAACAGCCCCGGCACGTGCTCGGCCGGCTCGGCGGGGTAACGCTCGCCGCGCACCGCCGCGAGGAGGTCGGCCGACAGTGAGACGCCCTGCCTGTCGTCCATGTGGCGCAGCGCCAGGATCCCGACGGCCATCGCGAGCGCGCCACCGATGACCAGCACCAGGTTGGTGCCGTCGAAGCGGTAGGCGATGGTGCCGAGGCCGAACTCGTGGGCGCCGAAGAGCGCCGCCAGCGGGTTGGCCACCGCCACCACGAGCAGCAGGGTGACCCGCGCCGTGGACTGCAGGAACGAGAACGTGCGCCCGCGCAGGGCGTCTTCGACCTCCAGCCCGATCAGGGTGTAGCCGATGATCCACGCGATGCCCGCGCACGCCCCGAGCAGCACGGTCAGCATGACCACGATCGGCAGGTTGTGGATCAGCGCGATGGCTACGAGCACCACCCCGGCCACGGTGATGGCCAGGCCGAACAGCCGGCGCCGCGACAGCCCGCGCAGCAGCCTGAGGCCGACGAACATGCCCAGCGCCATGCCGACGAAGACGGCGCCGAACACGACGCCGTAGGCCGCGTCGCCGCCGCCGAGGGCCACCACGTAGATCTTCGCCACGCCGACCACGGCCCCACCCGCGGCGAACGCGCCGAGCATGCCGATGATCAGGCCGCGCACGAGCCGGTTGCCGCCCACGAAGCGCCAGCCCTCGACGACCTGCTTGAGCACCGAGGGCGTCGAGATCGCGCCGTCGCGCTTGGGGATGCCGCGCAACGTGAAGATCAGGAAGGCCGACATCAGGTAGGCCAGGGAGTTGACGATCAGCGCCGGAGCGGTCGGGTCCATGCCGTTGAGCAGTGGCAGGACGCTACGTCCCATGTCGCCGGCCAGGGACAGCGCGGCGAACAGCAGGGCCGCGATCGGCGCGCTGCCGTAGGTGACCAGCAGGTTGAGCCGGTTGGCGGATTCGAGCTGGTCCTTGGGCACCAGGTTGGGCACCGTGGCGTCCTTGGCCGGGACCCAGAACAGGTTGACGCACTCGACCAGGACGGTCGCGACGATCACCCACTGGTAGGTGCCGATGATCGGGATCGACAACACGACCGCGAACCTGGCCAGGTCTGCGGTGAACATGGTCAGGCGCCGGTCGAACCGGTCGGCGAACACCCCGGCCAGCGGCCCGAGCAGCACCGCGGGCAACATCTTGGCGATGAACACGCCGCCCACGGCCAGCGACTGCATGCGGTAGTCGCCCTGGTTGAGGTTTCCGGCGAGGGCGGTCAGGGCCAGGATGTTGAGCCAGTCGCCCAGACTGCACACCGACATGGCCGTCCAGAGACGGCGGAACGGCGCATGGGCCAGCACATGTGCAGCGCGCCTAGGGGCAGTCATGATTTCAGCGTATCCAGGTGTCGGCCGGACTTGGGAAGGCAGGAGACAACACGGAATTACCCGCTTGTCCGTGGCTGAGGGTATTACGTTCACGGGTCGGCGTGCAGGTTACCCGCATGGAATAGGCCATCGAAAACGTCGTCATTTCATTACTCCGGCCTCTTGCCTGATCTGCTCCACCAGAGGCATCCAGGCGGCGCGGACGGCGGCCGGCAGGGCCAGCTCGCCCCAGAGCTCGACGAGCAGCGCGCCGTCGACGTGGTCGAGCAGGTCGGCGGGGCCGCCCTCGCTCAGCAGCGCCGAGTAGGCCGCCCGGCGCTGGTCGCGATCGGCCAGCTCGTAGACCCGGCCGCCGAACCGCAGGACGCCGAGGGCCGCGGCCACCGGCAGCCGCCGCAGCCGGCTCGGGACGTGGAAGCTGCGCCCGCCCGCCGAGTGCCCGGCGAACTCGACCTTGGGCTCAAGGGCCAGCCGGAACCCGGCCGCGTCGAGGATGCGCCCGGCCGTCTCCAGCGTGGGCGACTTCCGGCCGTGCTCGTAGGCCGACAGCGTGGTGCGCGAGGTGCCGCTCCTGCTGGCCAGCGCCTTCTGGTTCATGCTCGCCGCGTGGCGCGCCTGCCTGAACAGCAGCCCGCCGCGCCTGGCCCAGAAGGCGACGTCGGGCGCGAGCGAAGCCGCCTGGCGCAACGCCCCTTCGGCCGGGGAGGAAACCATGCTCACCTCCTGCGAGTATCCGGTCGGATACTACGCCAAGATGACACCACGTGGCGACCGCGTCGCGCAAAGTCAGGAGCGCAGCTCCAGCATAGTGATCTCCGGCGGCGCGCCGACCCGTACCGGCGGCCCCCAGAACCCCGCGCCCCTGGTGACGTACACCTGCACGCCGTCGATCGTGGCCAGCCCCGACACGACGGGCTGCTGCAGGCCCACCACCAGGTTGAACGGCGCGATCTGGCCGCCGTGCGTGTGCCCCGACAGCTGCAGGTCGACGCCGAAGCCGGCCGCCTGGTCCACCTGTACGGGCTGGTGCGCGAGCAGCACCGTGGAGCGCCCGGGCGTCCGTCCGCCGAGGGCCTTGGCGAAGTCGGGCCCGTCGCCGACGGCCTGGCCGTTGAGGTCGTTCACCCCGGCCAGGTCGAGTACGGCGCCCTGGTGGCTGATCTCCACGCGCTCGTTACGCAACGAGCGAACGCCGAGCTGGTCGAGCTCCTCTATCCATTCCTGGGGGCCGTTCTGGGTGTAGTACTCGTGGTTACCGGTCACGAAATATGCCCCGTAGCGGGACTCAAGGCTTTTGAGGGGCTTGGCGAGGGCGCCCAACTGGGCCACGGACCCGTCCACCAGGTCGCCGACGATGGCCACCACGTCGGGACGCAGCCCGTTGATCATCCTGACGATGCGCTCGGTGTGGCCGACGCCCGTGAGCGGGCCCAGGTGGATGTCGCTCACCACCGCGAAGCGCAGGCCGTTCAGCCTCGGGTCGAGCCTGGGCAGCCGGACCCGCACCGGCTCAAGCACCGGGTCGCCCAGAGCGCTGGTCATGCCGTAACCGACCGTGCCGAGCGCGCCGACCCCGGCCACCACCGCGGTGGTGCGCCCCAGGAAGAGCCGCCTGCTCATGGGCGGCACGGTCGCGGGAACAGGCTCAGCGGCAAGCTCAGCGGCGGACTCGGACGGCGGGACGGCGGACGCCACCGCCGCGACCGGGACCGGCTCCTTGACCGCCGCCGACCCGCGCTCACCCCTGCGGATGATCATCGACGCGACGGCCCGCGGCACCTCCAGCACGAGCAGGAACACCACGAGGTAGAACATCAGCGCCACCCACAGGTAGCCCGGCCAGGCCAGCCAGTTGCCCAGCTCCATCCGCGTGCCCGCGAACGCGGCCACCACGAGCAGGACGAGCCCGACCAGACCCCAGGTCAGCGCCTTGCGGACGCGCCCGGGGCGGGTCGCGGAGCGCACCATCCGATGCCACAGATAAAGGTGCGCCACCACGACGAGAGCGACGAAGACCAGCACGATCACACGTCGATGCTACTTACGACTTGGCCGCCGGCTTCTTCGCGGTCGTCTTCTTCGCCGGGGCCTTGCGCGTGGTCTTCTTCGGCGCGGGCGCCCGCTCGCGGCGCTCGGCCAGCAGCTCGGCGGCCCGTTCGATGGTGATCTCCTCGACCGTGTCGCCCTTGCGCAGCGACGCGTTCGTCTCGCCGTCGGTCACGTAGGGACCGAAACGCCCCTCCTTGACCACGACCGGCTTCTTCGACGCCGGATCGTCGCCCAGCTCCCGCAGCGGCGCCGCCGCCGCGGCCCGCCGCCCGCGCTGCTTGGGCTGCGCGAACAGCTCCTTTGCCTGCTCGATCGTGACCGTCAGCAGGTCCTCTTCCGAGGTGAGCGAGCGGGAGTCGGTGCCCTTCTTGATGTACGGCCCGAACTTCCCGTTGTGCGCCACGACCTCCTCGCCGTCGAGCTCGCCCACCACCCGGGGGATGGCCAGCAGCTTGAGGGCGTCGTCGAGGGTGATCGTGTCCAGCGACATCGTCTTGAACAGGGAGCTGGTGCGCGGCTTGGGGGCGTCTGCCTTCTTCGTCCGCTTCTTCGGCGTCTCGTCCTCGGCCGGCTCGGGCAGGATCTCCGTCACGTACGGGCCGTAACGGCCGTCCTTGGCCACGATCGTGTGCCCGCTCACGGGGTCCTTGCCCAGCTCGCGGTCGCCGGTCGGCCGCGAGAACAGCTCCTCGGCCTTCTCCGCCGTCAGCTCGTCGGGCGTGGTGTCCTCGGGCACGTTGACCCGCGCGCCGTCCCTGTCCAGGTACGGCCCGTAACGCCCGACCCGCAGGACGATGTCCGTACCCTTGATCGGGAACGAGCTGATCTCCTTGGCGTCGATGTCACCGAGGTCGGTGACCATCTCCTTCAGGCCCTCGTCGCCGTCGCCCGCGCCGTAGTAGAAACGCTGCAGCTCGGGCACCCGCTCGGCGCGGTCGTTGGCGATGTCGTCGAGCACCTTCTCCATCTCGGCCGTGAAGTCGTAGTCGACCAGGTTGCCGAAATGCTGCTCAAGCAGGTTGACCACGGCGAAGGCCAGGAAGGACGGCACCAGCGCGGTGCCCTTCTTGAACACGTAGCCGCGGTCGAGGATCGTGCCGATGATCGACGCGTACGTCGAGGGCCGCCCGATCTCGCGGTCCTCCAGCTCCTTGACCAGCGAGGCCTCGGTGTAGCGGGCGGGCGGCTTGGTGGAGTGGGCGGCCACGTCGAGCCGCGACACGGTCAGCGCGTCGCCCTCGGCCAGGTTGGGCAGCCGCTTCTCGGAGTCGTCGCGGTCGGTCGAGGGGTCGTCGGCCCCCTCGACGTACGCCTTGAGGAACCCGTAGAAGGTGATCGTCCGGCCCGAGGCGCTGAACTCGACGTCTTCGCCGGAAGCCGAACGGCCGCCGACCTTGACGCTGATCGACTCGCCGACCGCGTCCTTCATCTGCGAGGAGACGGTGCGCTGCCAGATCAGCTCGTAGAGGCGGAACATGTCGCCGGACAGCCCGGTCTCGCCCGGCGTGCGGAACTCCTCGCCGGAGGGCCGGATCGCCTCGTGAGCCTCCTGCGCGCTCTTGACCTTGCTGGTGTAGACGCGCGGCTTGTCGGGCACGTACGCGGCGCCGTAGAGCTTGATGGCCTGCGAGCGGGCGGCGGCGATCGCGGTCTCCGACAGCGTGATGCTGTCGGTACGCATGTAGGTGATGAAACCCTGCTCGTACAGCCGCTGGGCGACCTGCATCGTGTACTTGGCGGAGAAGCCCAGCTTCCGGCTGGCCTCCTGCTGCAATGTGGTCGTCCGGAACGGCGCGTACGGCTTGCGCGTGTACGGCTTGCGCTCGACGGACTTGACCGAGAACGACGTGCCCTGGAGCCGGCCGGCCAGCTCACCGGCGGCGGCCTCGGACAGGTGCAGCACGTCGGCCGTCTTGAGCTGCCCGGTGCTGGCGAAGTCGCGCCCCTGGGCCACCCTCCTACCGTCGACCGAGCTCAGCGTCGCGGTGAAGTCACGCGGCCGCTCCTCGGGCTTGCCCGAGTCGAACAGCGCCTGCAGGTCCCAGTAGTGGGCGGAGGTGAACGCCATGCGCTCCCGCTCGCGCTCCACCACCAGCCGCGTCGCCACCGACTGCACCCGGCCGGCCGACAGCCGCGGCTTGACCTTCTTCCACAGGACCGGGCTGACCTCGTAACCGTAGAGCCGGTCGAGGATGCGGCGGGTCTCCTGGGCGTCGACCAGGCGGAGGTTGAGGTCGCGCGGGTTCGCGACGGCGTCGCGGATCGCCTGCGGCGTGATCTCGTGGAACACCATGCGGTGGACGGGCACGGTCGGCTTGAGCACCTCGCGCAGGTGCCAGGCGATCGCCTCGCCCTCCCGGTCCTCGTCAGTGGCCAGGTAGAGTTCGTCAGCGCCCTTCAACAGCTGACGCAGCTTGCTGACCTGCGCCTTTTTGTCGGGGTTGACGACGTACAGCGGCTCGAACTCGTGCTCGACGTTCACGCCAAGGCGCGCCCAGGACTCCTTCTTGAAGGCCTCGGGGATGTCGTCGGCCCGCTCCGGCAGGTCACGGATGTGGCCGATGCTGGACTCCACCGTGTAGCCGGCGCCGAGGTATTTCTCGATCGTCTTCGCCTTGGCGGGCGACTCGACGATCACCAGGCGTGTTCCGCCGGAGCTGCCGTTCTTGGCTGGCACGCTGCTTCCTACCTCACTGTTCGCTTGCAATCCCCCTGCCGGGAGTCGGCATAGATCTGAAAGGTAACCCGACTCGCGGAAATTTCCTTCCCCCGGGCTACCCACTAGCTTCCGGGTCCACCCACAAGCACGCAGAATAAGCCCCATCGAGCGGCATGGCGCCCTGACTCACCCTGGAGACTAATCGTTGTGCTCGACTACTCCTACATGGATATCTTCATTCCGCGCGACCTCACTCGCGAAGCCGCACGTCAACTGCTGACCGAACACGCAGAGTACGGCCAGTGGGAGCTCGCGCGGGTGCGGGTGCACCCCGACGGGAGCCGGCACGTACGGCTGCGACGCAAGGTCATCCGTGTCCGCAGCACGCTCTGAGGCCGGACATGGCTTTGCCCGCCCCGGGCCGCGCCCCCGGAACGGGCAAAGCATCTATCGCCTACCGCTCCCAGGCGGTGGAGCGGTAGCGGTATCTGCGGTTACCGACCTATGCCGTATATCTACTTACGGCCGAACCGGAACCGGCGGGCGGTCGCGAACAGCGTGGCCGACGCGGCGAACATCGAGCCGAGCAGCAGCGCGAGCAGCGAGCTGGAGTTCATCCCGGTGAGACCGGCGGGCTGGGCGGCGCTCATCAGGCCCAGGTTGCCGACCGGCAGGCCGCCGGTGGCCGAGGTCACGGCACTGCCGACCGGGGTGGAGGAGAGCAGGTCGGTGGCCGGGGAGAGCGGCGAAGAAGGACGGGCCGGCGCCCTGCGCACGTGGTCGGTCCTGTCGGCCATGTGACGCTTGCCGGGCCGGACGGGCACCCGCTTCTCCCAGGCCTTGGCCGGCATGTCCACCTCGCCGGGCCTGGCCTGCGCCGGAGCCTGCGCCTGGCCGGGCAGACCGGGCAGCTCGGGCAGGGCAGGCAGGCCCAGGGTCTTGGACGCGTCGTCCACGAGCGGCAGCGAGGACAGGCCGCCGCCGACCGGCAGGCCCGAGCCCTCCAGCTGCCGCGTCACATTGCCGGGGAGCGGCAGGCCCGAGCTCTGGAGCTGCTGCGTCACGTTGCCGGGAACCGGCAGGCCGCCCGCCTTCGACAGGCCGCCGACGTCGGGCAGACCGGGCACGGCGCCGGTGCCGTTGACACCGTTGAGCGCCGGGACGGCGGGCACCGCGGGCAGCAGCCCGCTCTTGGCCGCGGCCTGGTGGCCGGAGGAACGCAGGAACTGGTTGTAGCCGCCGCCCGGGTAGCCCGGCTTGCCGACGTGCGCGCCGCCCAGGCAGCCCGCCGCGGCGTCGCCCAGCACGGCCACGGCGTTGCCGCAGACGTTGACCGGGGCCGTGATCGGCGCGATCGCCTGGTTGCCGCTCAGCACGCCCGAACGCCCGGAGGTCGAGTTGCCGCCGCCGCCCACACCGTCGTGCGGCCAGACGGCCGCGCCGCCCTTGCAGTGGGCGTTGGAGGCGCCGAGCACCGCGGCCGCGTTGCCGCAGACGTTGAGCGGAGCCGTGATCGGCGCGATCACCTGGTTGCCCGCCCCGACGCCCGACTGCCCGGAGGTGTGGTTGCCGCCGGCGCCCCGGCCGCCGTTCTTGACCGAGACGACGCCCCGGCACCCGGCGAACGCCTTGCCGAAGGCGGCCACCGCGTTGCCGCACACGTTGAGCGGAGCCGTGATCGGCGCGATCACCTGGTTGCCGCTCAGCACGCCCGAACGCCCGGAGGTCGTGTTGCCGCCCGCGCCGGAACCGGCGCGGGTGTTCAGCACCGTCGCGCCGCCCCGGCAGTTGGCCACCGCGTTGCCGACGGCGTTGCCGCAGGCCGTGATGGGCAGGTTGACGGGGGCGATCACCTGGTTGCCGCTGCCGGCGCCGTAACGCCCGTCGGTGTCGTTGCCCGTGGAGCCCGGCGCGGCCATGTGGTGCAGCCAGCCGCCACCGCCCGAGTTGGTGACGCTGGCGCCGCCCTGGCAGCCCGCGAACGCCCGCCCGAACACCGCCACCGCGTTCCCGCAGATGTTGATCGGCCCGTTGACCGGCGCGATCACCTGGTTGCCGCCCAGCGCGGACGAGCGCCCGGACGTACGGTTGCCGCCCGCGTTGCCGACGCCGCTGTTGTGCACGGAGGCGCCGCCCTTGCAGCCCGCGGTCGCGTCGCCGAAGATGGCCAGCGCGTTGCCGCAGGCGTTGATCGGAGCCGTGATCGGCGCCGTGAGCTGGTTCCCGCCGATGAGGCTGGAGTCGCCCGAGGTCTGGTTGCCCCCGGCGCCGCCCTTGCCCTTGTTGTGGACGGTCGCGCCGCCCCGGCAGCCCGCGTCCGACTTGCCGAACAGGGAGACCGCGTTGCCGCAGGCGTTCAGCGGCGCGGTGATCGGCGCGTTGACCTGGTTGCCGCCCAGCACGCTGGAGTTTCCTGAGGTGCGGTTGGGGATGTCGCTCGGGCCGACGTTCTCGACCGAGGCGCCGCCGTGGGACCCGGCGGACGACTGGCCGGCCGCGCCGACGGCGTTGCCGCTGATGTCGATGGGCAGGTTGATCGGCAGGTTGACCTGGTTGCCGCCGCCCACGGAGGAGTTGCCCGAGGTGTCGGCGAAGGCCGCACCGCTGCCGAACGACATGACCGCGACCGCCAGAAGGGCCGCAGGAGTAGATGCTCTAGCCCACGTACGCATGGTGAATGCTCCTAGTGGTTCTTGGGGGGATACCTGAAACGGTTCGCGGGCAGCCGAGGCCGTGCGAGGTCGCACACAACGGTGACCTCGGATTCGCGAACAGGTTGACTGACGTCTCACCCGCCGGCGGAGGGGATGTGACCACGCTCCGCCGTCGCTCTCCGGACGGGACGTCCGGGGCGTGTGGAGATGGCGGGATCAGTCAGGTGAGAAGGAAGGGTCGTCCGCCGCTGTGCGGACGACGGGGGGCAGCACACGCGCCATGACGGCGGACTGGTACTGCAGCCGCGGGTCGACACCGGACCTCGCGACATCCCCCATACCGGGCCCGAACGGGCCGCTGCCACCACCGTTGGGCACCAGTCCATCGGTGTCCAAGATCTTTCCGGCGGAGGATGGTGGTGGCAGACCAGGATCCTGCTGGCTGTTGAGACCGTCCACGGTGCGGCCCGCCATCGCCTCGGCGTTGTCCGACGCCGAGAGGTAGCCGGGGACCGAAAGGGGAGCGGGGGCCGCGTCGGCGGCTCCTGTGGTGGCCGCGGTGGCATCCGCGGCCGCCGGAGCGGCGGACATGGCTCCGAACACGACGGCGAGCAGCCATCCGGCCGCCACCAGGGCGCCCATCGTGACTGCCCGCACGACAACCCTGCGGGCACCGGCCGCGAACCGCGCCATCCGGTCGGCCCGCTCGGCGGTCGTGTCCTGCTCCGGGAGCGTCGTGGGCACGCGGCGCGCAGCGAGGGACGACGCCCTCGACTGCCCGACCTTCGTGCGTGCCACGTGACCTCCCAGCTTCCGGAACCGGCCTCACGTCGTGAGGCCGGCCCGTGGACTCACCCCTCAACGATCCGTAACCGTAGCAGCACTCAAAGTTGCCGCAAGGGCTTTTCAGCAGAGACCCCGGAAAAGGGCAACGACACGCTGGTCCGCTTCACGAAAGACACTTGGGAGGGTCATCAGGACGGTCCGGCGGGGCCGTCGGCGGGCCGCCGGAGAGCCGGCGCCTCTCCCCTGTGCCGATACTTGGTATGACTCACCCCCCAGAGTTTGCTAACCTTACGGAGCCGACGCGAGATGACGTCCCGCGTGCAGGCACCAAGTCCGGGTGGCGGAATAGGCAGACGCGCTAGCTTGAGGTGCTAGTGCCCAGTGATGGGCATGGGGGTTCAAGTCCCCCCTCGGACACACCGCACACATGTGGAGGCACCGGTTAACCGGGCCTCCACATTCTGCTTTCTGGGGCAGTACGCCCAGGTTGCGAGGACCCCTAGCCCCAATGCCGGGAAGTTAAGGGCTTTGGGCTGCTGTCAACTGGTGTTCGGTGAGGACGTTGATGGTGGTGCTCGCGCGGTGGTTGGTGCGGTCG